>JAJDNW010000072.1 GCA_022340465.1 Deltaproteobacteria bacterium
CCGTCAAAAGCAAATGGACTTTTCATCGGTTGTCCTTCCAAATACCGAACCAAATTGAATGGGGGTGATTCGTCAATGTACCCTTCATTCCTGCTAAAATCAATTTTGTATTGCGGTTTCCCTCTCTTTTTTCCTATAAGAATATCAAAAAAAGGAGACGCAATGCAGCCATGGGAAACCCATACCCCGCACCCGTCGCAACCCGCCCGCTATGTCCTGGCTTTTGATCTGGGCAGCAGTGAACTGAAAGCCGCCGTTGTGGATGACGCTGGGCAGGTCGCGGCCGGTGTGTCAGAGCCTGTAACCACCTATCTACTGCCCGAAGGGGGCGCTGAACAGGATCCCCTGGAGTGGTGGGAAAGTCTTTGCAGAGCCGCCAAACGGGTCATTCGGGATTCAGGCGTTCCGGCCGATTCCATTGCCGCCGTGTGCTGCGATTCACAGTTTTCGGTCGCCGTGCCGGTGGACCGGCATGGCGAGCCGCTCATGCGGGCGGTCCACTGGATGGATACCCGCGGCGGTCCCTACAATCGGCGCATTACCGGCGGGTTTCCGAGCATCCAGGGCTACAGCCTTTTCAAGCTTTTCAAGTGGATTCGGTCGACGGGACTGGTCCCCACCCGTTCGGGCGTGGACTCTCTGGGGCACGTGCTCTTTATCAAGCATGAGCGGCCGGATATCTATGCCCGGACCTATAAGTTTCTCGAGCCCATGGATTTCTTAACCGCCCGGCTGACCGGCAGGATTACAGCCACTCAGAAAACCATGGTGCCTTTCGTCATTATGGACAACCGCCGCTGGGGCTCGCTTAAATACAGCCGGGATTTGCTGAATCTGGCCGGCCTGACGGAAGAAAAATTTCCTGAACTCATTGCCAACAACGGCATTATCGGTCCGCTGTCGCCTTCCGTGGCTGAAGCATGGGGGTTGCCGGCATCCACACCGGTGGTCGCCGGCATTGCGGACTCCAATGCATCCGCCATCGGCGCCGGCGCGGTTCAGGACTACGACGCCATCATCTACATCGGTACGTCGCAGTACATGACGTGCCATGTGCCTTTTAAAAAAACGGATCTGACGCATTTCATGACATCGCTGCCCAGCCCCTTTCCTTCACGATACTATTTATTGGGAGAACAGGGCGCCGGCGGCAAATGTGTCGAATTTTACTTGAAGCAGCTTGTGTACGACAACGACCGTTTCGCCACCGGTCCCTGCCCGAATGATGCTCACGAACGCTTCAACCAGGCAGCCGCTGACGCAGCAGCCGGCAGCAACGGCGTTATTTTTCTGCCCTGGCTGAATGGGAGTGTGGTTCCCTGCGAAGATCCCTATGTTCGCGGCGGGTTTGTCAATCTTTCTCTGGACACGAACCGTTCCCACCTGAGCCGAGCCGTCATGGAAGGTTTGGCCTTCAACAACCGCTGGACACAGGAAGCTGCTGAAAAGTTCATCGGAAGGCGCATTGAAAAATTCAGATTTTCCGGGGGCGGCGCCCTGTCGGATCTCTGGGCCCAAATTCACGCCGATGTCCTTGATGTAACGATTTCTCAGGTGGAGGATCCCGTCAACACGACGGTTCGCGGTACCGCACTGCTGGCGCTGAATATTCTGGGGCATCGCTCGCTTTCGGACATTCAGCGTCTGATAAAAATCAGAAAGGCCTATGCGCCGAATCCCGACAACCGAAAGCTTTATGACGCTGTGTATGCCCAGTACCGGGCGTTTTTCAAAAAAAACCGAACCATTTTCAAGGCATTGAATCACTCATAAACTATGACCGCCAAAGGAGGTCTCCATGTCCGAACAAAACGATCAGAACCCGCCCGCCGACCCTTTCAAGCCGTACAAGGGCCGTTTTCAGTCCTATCAGAAGCTTCCGGAACAGGGCCGCAACCGGGATGAGATATTTAAAGAACTGGCCGTCATGGCTGAAGAAGAAAACGCCAAATGGCAATCCGGCAAAGTTTCCGGGACCTTTTACCACGCCGGTGATGCTCACCGAAAATTTCTGAACGAAATTTTCTCTCTTTTTTCCCATGAGAACACCATTCAATTTGATCTGTGCCCCAGCATGTTCAAAATGGAAAGTGAAATTATCGCCATGACTGCCGACATGCTTCATGCAAATGCGGCAGCGGAACACGATGCGAAGGACCGCGTCTGCGGAACGGTCACGTCGGGGGGAACGGAAAGCATCCTGATGGCCATGAAGGCGTATCGTGACCAGGCTCTTCAGGAGAAAGGCATTCGCTCACCGGAAATCATCCTGCCCCACACTGCACATCCCGCATTCGACAAAGCCGGCCAATACTTCGGCATCAGAATGCGGCACATAGCGGTTTCAGAACCGGATTTCCGTGTCAATCCACAAAATGTCGAAGCCGCCATCAATGAAAATACCGTCGCAATTGTCGGCAGTGCCGGCAATTACCCCTACGGACTCATCGACCCTTTGGCGGAATTGTCGGACCTTGCACTGAAGCACGATGTCGGGTTTCACGTGGACGGATGCCTGGGCGGATTTATTTTGCCCTGGATCGAAAAGCTGGGATACCCTGTGCCCCCCTTTGATTTCAGACTCCCCGGCGTCACATCCATTTCGGCCGACACCCACAAGTACGGGTTCGCCCTCAAGGGAACATCCGTAATCCTCTACCGCAGCAACGCCTTGCGCCGCTTTCAGTATTTCAATGTTCCGGACTGGCCGGGCGGGTTGTATGCATCACCGACAGCCGCGGGGAGCCGTTCCGGCGGCCTTACGGCAGCCACATGGGCCAGCATGGTTTATCTGGGCGAGCAAGGATATCTCGAGGCTGCTCGAGCCATCATGGCGGTGGCCGACAAAATAAAAGCGGGAATTCGAAAAATTCCGGAGCTCGAACTGAACGGGGATCCGACCTTTGTCATCAGCTTCCGTTCCGCCGCAGTGGATGTTTTTCACATCAACGACGCTATGAAAGCCAAGGGCTGGCGGTTTAACGTCCTGCAGCTGCCGCCGGGACTGCATTTCTGCGTCACCATGCCCCAGACCTTTGTCGACGGCGTGGCCGATGCGTTTCTGGAAGATTTGACCGCGGGTGTGGCCTATGCAAAGTCCAAAGCGGGCACACCGGCCGAGACAAGTGCGCTTTACGGCATTGCCGGCACCCTTGAAGGCAACCGGCAGGTCACCGAGCTCATTTACGGCGCGCTCGATTACCTCTATTCCGTCTAACGGCAGACCGGCGCATGCGCTTTTCTACCGGGGCTGTTCTTTCAAACGCAGGCGCTCCACTGCCGCTTCGGCCCAGTCGCTCAGCTGGGTGATGGCAGTGGAATTGACATCCGGGCGGGCATCGGCGGCATTGAACCAAATTTTTCCCTCTGCGGGAATTCCCAGGGCACAGATATGCGGATGGGCGGCTCCGTTTTGAGCGATGATATGAAAATCTTCACTCACGTCCAGACCGCCCAAACGGTATGTTTCAGCCCCGTCCCGGTTGACATAGGGTCGAACCAGGCCACGCCTCAAAAGATTCTGCATCAATGCCGATGAATCTTCGCGCAGGTTGACGCCATGAATACGACCGTTGAGAATGTGCTGCACATATCTTTCGGAGTTCCGCACCTGCGGGCTTCGAATTAGAAACTCCCCGCGATTCCGGTCCATGCCAATTTCAGGATCGGGGCCCGAAAACCCAACTTTGCCGATTTCGGCCAGGTGAAGAAGCTGCCGGCAGCTCTCCACCGGCGGGCCCACGGCAATCCGGTTGTTCACACGATCAAAGCTTCTGTTCAGAAATTTATGAGACGCCGGTGTGAGTCCGCCGAAATTCACGGCCATCCTTAAAATATCCCGGCAGTCCCTCAGCACGGAATCCACCGCATTTTTCAGCGGACTGGTCATGTTTCCCAAATCCGCTTCGCGAATGTCGTCCGCCATGGTTTTCGTGATGAAGGCCATATAATCGGACAGGGAGGCAAAAACGGGGGTCTTCGAAGGCGTTCGGGCCTCAAGGGCCCTTAAAGGATTTTGCAGGTCTTCCCAGCTCAGTCTTTTTTCGAAAGGAATTTCGCTGCGAATCATTTCCGCTCGTATTTCCGGTGCACAGGTTAAATAGGTTCTGCCGAATGCATCACCCAGCAGCGTAGTATAATAGACGAATTCCATTTCCTGAAAAATCAGCGGAAAAATGTCCTGCTGAAAATCGAGTCTGGTCTTCTCAGCCTTGAGCCTGCGGACCGCGTCCGCGGTAAAAATCGCCGGCTGGTACTGCCGGGTTTTTTGGTTGTGCGCCCGCGCCGAATAGGGAAGCCCGATGCGTGATCCCAGAATGGCATAGGGTTCGTTGCCGGAGGCCGTATAAGCACCGTTTTTGAAGCAGCCGCCCCGGCCCCAGGTGAAGGCCCGTACGATGTCGATGGCCGTGAGTCCCATGCCGATGACATAGACGCTTTCATTCGGCCGAATATGCCGCGTCATTTCCTCAATGGGGTAAACATGGTGGATATAGGTGACGTTTTTTCCCTTTTTCTGCTGCGCCGCTGCGAAGCGGCCCCACTGTTCCGGCTCGGAGTCGGGTCGAATACCGTTTACGGCGTGCCCGGTCACCAGAAGGATTTCACCGGCATTGACGGAGGTGCCGTCGCCCAGAAGGATTGTCTGTCCATTCACCGGATCAATGTCTACAGCGGTGGCGGCATGACGGTGAACGGTCACACCCGGGGGTAAATTTTCTTCGGTCCATTCAAATACGTGGGCCAGATACTGCCCGTGATGGGCTCTTGCGGGGTAGTCATTGAGGCCGATGTCCAGGCCCTCGGACACCAGGTATCCGTGCAGGGTTTTTCTTTTGAAGGATCGGCGGGCTTCGTGATCATCATCCCCCAGGGCTGTAATCTGGGATGCCACCGTGTTGAGCAACAGGTAGTCCGGTTGCGCGGGGTTGTGGACAAATCCTCCGCCGTAGTTGCCGGATCTGTCGATCACGTGTATCTCTACCGGCTCGTTCAAGGGAGAGCGGCTCAGCTTCAATGCCAGCCGTCTGAAGCCGTAAGTACCCCGCGGGCCGGAACCGATAATCGCGATGATGTGCGCCATGATCAAAGGGCCCTTACATGCGCCGGTTGACGGCCTTTGCATATTCCAGGCAGGTAGCGCACCCCTCTTCGGAGTCCAGAATCAGGTCTTTGACCTTGAAAGGCCCCATCACCACCATGTTCATTCCAAACACGTGCTCCATGGTCTCGTGAATGATTTTCGGCGCTTCGCCGAAATGGGTGTAAGACCCGAAACTGGCGCCGATTTTTCCCTTGAGGCCTGCCTGCCTGGCCATGAACAGAAATTGCTTCATTTCATCGGTGGGCTGCTCGAAATAGGTGGGGCCGCCGAAAAAATAGGCATCATATCCCTGAAGCGCCCGAGCGTCCTCAATCTCCATAATGCTTTTCAAGGTCACTGTGTTCCCCTCGGCCCGAAGCCCCTCGGCGATCTGCTGTGCCATCCTCTCGGTGTTTCCCGTTTTGCTGTCATACGCGATCAGAACTTTTTTCATGGTCATCTCTTCCTGTTGGCGGTTGCGTATTGCGTGTTCATTGCCTGCCGCGCGCGCTCATTCTTCGGTTTGGGCCAATGCCTTGATGCGCCGTTTGGTTTGATTGATCAGTTTGGTGATTTTTATCTCCCGCGGGCAGGCGCGGGTGCATTCGAAATGATTTTGGCAGGGCCAGACGCCGTTATCGGCATTCAATACAGGCAAACGCAATTCAAACCCTCTGTCCCGGCTGTCATCATTGAACCGGCTGGCCTGCGCAATGGCCGCCGGGCCGAGAAACGCCGGCGTATTTTCAGGAATCGGACAGGCGGAAAAACAGGAAGCGCACAGAATACAGTTGGTGGCGTCATCAAATAGTCTGCGTTCTTCCGGACTCTGCAGCCGCTCCTTTTCTTCCACCGCCTCATCATTGATGAGAAAGGGCTTGATGGATTTGTATTTGTCAAAAAACGCCGTCTGATCAACGATAAGATCCCGCTGCACCGGAAAATAGCGTAAGGGTTCAAGGACGACGGCGGCACCGTCTTCATTCACGACATCCTGAATCAGGGTCTTGCAGGCCAGCCCGTCCTTACCGTTGATTCGCATGGCATCGGAGCCACACACGCCGTGGGCACAGCTCTTGCGAAAGGCGAGCGAACCGTCCTGAAAGCGCTTGATGTGCATCAGGGCATCCAGCAGGCGGTCGGTGGGCGCCACCGTTACCGGGTAGGTCTGGAAATAGGGCTCCCGGTCTTTCTCCGGGTTGAACCGCTTGATTTTTATGCTGATGTTCATCGGCAACTCCTCCTGATCACTAGTATTTCCGGGGCTTGGGTTCCCACTTTGAAATATCCACCGGCTTGTAGGACATTCGCACCGTATCACCGTCCAGATGGGCCAGCGTATGTTTGAGCCACTGTTCGTCATCCCGTTCCGGATAATCCTCCCGAAAGTGAGCGCCCCGGCTTTCCTGCCGATTCAATGCAGATTCGGCCGTAATCAGCGCCAGATCCAGCAGGTTGCCCAGTTCCAGTGTCTCCAGCAGATCGGTATTGAACGCCTTACCCGTGTCCTGAACCCGGACCTCGCCATAATCTCGCCGCAGCTCCTGCAGAATACCGAGGGTCGCCTGTATATCGGCGGCATTGCGGTACACGCCCACATGGGTCATCATCTCCGTCTGCATCTTTTCTCGAATTTTCGCCCCATGGGGCCCTTTTTTGCCGTCGGTCAGTTCGGCAATGCGCCGGCGGGCAAAATCCGCCGCATCTTCGGGCACCCGGGGCATGTCGACCCCTTTGACATATCGGGCGATATGAATTCCCGCCCGCCGGCCGAACACCACCAGGTCCAGCAGGCTGTTGGTTCCCAGCCGGTTGGCGCCGTGAACCGAAACACAGGCGCATTCTCCGGCAGCGTAAAGGCCTTCGCAGCAATCCCCCTGACCGTTCAACACCACACGGCCGTCCAGGTCCGTCGGTATGCCGCCCATGGCGTAATGCGCCGTGGGCTGCACGGGAATGGGGGCTTCCGCCGGATCGATTCCCAGGTAGGTTTTGCAGAATCCGGTGATATCCGGAAGTTTGGCCTGCAACACTTCTCTGCCGATAACCGTGGCATCAAGATGCAGATAATCGTCGATACGCCCGTCACCCCGAATTCCTCTCTTTTTACGAATCTCCGTCAGCATGGAGCGGGAGACGATATCCCGCGGCCCTAAATCGAGCAGCGTCGGCACGTAACGCTCCATAAAGCGCTCGCCGCTTCGGTTGCGAAGAATGCCGCCCTCGCCCCGAACCGCCTCGGATATGAGAATCCCCATGTCTTTGATGCCCGTGGGATGGAACTGAAAGAATTCCATGTCCTCCAGCGGTATCCCGCGGCGGGCCAGAATGGCGGGACCGTCACCGCTGTTGGCGTAAGCGTTGGAGGTGATTTTGTACATGCGCCCGAAGCCGCCGGTGGCAAAAAGCGTCACCTTGGATCGAAAGACATGAATGTCTCCGGTGGCCAGCTCCACGGCCACCACACCGCCGCACCGGTTGTCGTCCAGAATCACATCGACGATCTGAAACTCGTCGTAAAATTGAACGTCGTTCTTGATGCACTGTTGGTAAAGGGTCTGCAGGATCATATGACCGGTCCGGTCGGCCGAATAGCACGCCCGCCGCACCGGCGCCTCTCCGAAATTGCGCGTATGGCCGCCGAAACGGCGCTGATCGATTCTGCCTTCCGGTGTCCGGTTAAAGGGCAACCCCCGGTTTTCGAGATCGTAGACCGCCTGAACAGCATCTTCCGCCAGAATCAAAGCCGCATCCTGATCAACAAGATAATCGCCCCCCTTCACCGTGTCGAACGCGTGCCACTCCGGCTTGTCCTCCTCCACATTCCCAAGGGCCGCACTGATCCCCCCCTGGGCTGCACCGGTGTGGCTTCGAATGGCGTAGAGCTTCGAGATCACTGCGGTCTTCGCGCTTTTGCTGGCTTCCAGCGCCGCGTACAGACCCGCACCGCCGGCACCGATTACAACGGCTTCGAATTCATGATCCACTTCGCTGCTCCTTTCTCAGGCATGCCGTCCTCTGTTTTTCACCGCATCATCACCAAAAACATGGGGCACGGCCGTTTGGTTCCAAAAAGTATAGAGAGGCCGCCGTCGTATGTCAAGACGATACGCAGCCACTGATTAAAACCGAATAATGAATATCCAATCACCAATGTCCAATGATGAAGTAAGGAATTCTCGTATGGAAGTTCGTGCCGAATCGACAAGTCCTCACTTTGGCAAAGGGAGATTTAGGGGGATACCCATCGCAGGAAACAACAATCACCGCAACCTGCTGACATTGTATAAAAATCCCCCCTGACCCCCCTTTTTCTAAGGGGGGAACCGCTCACACTGACCTCACCTTTGATAAAGGGGGAAACCGCTCATGGGTATGGCCCACTGAAACCTGACACCTGATCACTGAAAACTTTCTTTCCCTGAGTTCCCTGTTTGATCAAACCGGCTGCCCGGCGGCTGAGCTGTCTCCTGTATTCGGTCTCCTGCAACGCAGGCTTTCGTTTCGGCTTTTGTTGACAAAATCGGCCTTTTTCATTATTGTGTAAAGGCTTTTTTACGATGTTCCCATCGTCTGAAGGATCTCTCGATGGAGCCGATCCCTGAAATCTAAATGACGAAAAAAAGGACTTCCCATGCGCATCGCCGTTATCGGTTCAGGAATTTCCGGCCTTGTTGCCGCCTATCTCCTCAGTGAGGAACACGAAATCACGGTATTTGAGGCCAATGACTATATCGGCGGGCACACCCACACCATCGATGTTCCATTAAACGGGCGCACGTATGCGGTGGATACGGGGTTTATCGTGTTCAACGAAAACACATACCCCAACTTTATCAAGC
>JAJDNW010000073.1 GCA_022340465.1 Deltaproteobacteria bacterium
ACCCCAGCGTTGCAAAAGCCTGAGGGCTTCAGAGTCAAGGCGTCTGAGGGTGAAGTCGTAGTGTTTTACTTCGAACCCTCAGCAACGCGGAATCTGAAGTCCTCAGGCTTTCCCGCAGGGTAAACAACATGGTAAAATAGACACAATCCTGAGAATTCACTTTATGTTGCATCCAGAAAGTAGCGCTGTCTATTTGATATCCATTGTAATAACAGACCATTATATACACTTTGCCATGTTGTTTATGCAACTATGGGGTAAAGTTAGACCAATCGCTAAAGTCTGTCAAACCTGATTTCCTGCTGATGCAGGTTTTGAGAGCCGCTTTACTTGAATTTTAAATAATACTTTCATATATACATATAAATTCGCTTGAAACGAATTTATTCTAAGCGACCGCGTCGCTATTATACTACGGACCTGTATGCATAACCAAGGAGTCGCGTTGTCGTACCGTTCTGTGGTAGAAGACCCGTTAGATATTGGGGCCCGATATCACCGATATTGGCGATAGGAGAATATCTGTCATGCAACCCATCACCTGTCCAGGGTTCAAAGCCGCCGGCACGCATGCCGGCCTCAAGAAAAATGGAGAAAAAGACCTGGGGTTGATCTTTTCGGACGTACCCGCCGCTGCCGCCGGTGTCTTCACCACCAACCGGGTCAAGGCGGCGCCCGTGCTGCTCGACATGGAACGGATCAAAAGCGGGACCGCCCGGGCGATCATCGCCAACAGCCGCAACGCCAACTGCTGTACCGGCGCCCGGGGCATGCAGGATGCGCTGGCCATGGGGAAAGCCGCGTCCGCCGCTCTCGGAATAGACGAAAAAGAGGTCATGGTGGCATCTACCGGCGTCATCGGTACGCCGCTGCCCGTCGGCAAGATCGTGACGGCCGCACCCGGACTGGCTGCAGCGCTGTCATCGGAGGGTTTCATGGATTGCGCCCGGGCCATGATGACCACCGACACCGTGCCCAAGCTCGTTCATCGCCGGGGGGAGCATGCCGGCAAGGCCTTCAATGTGGTCGGTCTGGCCAAAGGCTCGGGCATGATCGCCCCCAACATGGCCACCATGCTGTGCTTCGTGTGCACCGATATCGGTGCCGATCCCGGCAGTCTCAAAACGATGCTGGTAACATCCGTGAACAACTCGTTGAACACCATCATCATCGACGGCGACACCAGCACCAACGACACCACCCTTATTCTGGCCAACGGCCTTTCCGGCATATCCCTGGAAACCCCGGCCTTAAAAGCCTCGTTTCAGCGGGTTCTGGACGATGTCCTGATCACTCTCGCACGGGCGTTGGTCAAGGACGGCGAAGGAGCCACCAAGGTGGTCCAAATCGATGTCAGAGGCGCCGTGACATCGGCGGATGCCAGGACGGTTGCCGAAACCGTTGCCAATTCCCCGCTGGTTAAAACCGCCGTTTTCGGACAGGACGCCAACTGGGGAAGAATCGCCGCCGCCGCGGGAAGAGCCGGCATACCGCTGGACCCGGACCGCCTGGACATATTTTTCAACGACGTACAGATTGTTTCCCAGGGGTTGAGCCGCGGCGATCGGGCTGAAGCGGCCGCCACAACCGTACTGAAACTGCCCGAATTTTCTATCACCATCGATCTCAACGGCGGTCCTGGCGAAGCCTCCGTGCTGACATGTGATTTTTCCATCGACTACGTAAAAATCAACGCCGACTACCGCTCCTAATCGATGTTCCCGGTCATCGTCGATGACCGGGGGCATCGATCGGTTTACGCGGCTTCGCCGCTTTTTTGCAAGTTATCTGATCCGTCGGGGTATTTTTTTCCGTCATCCCCGAGAAGGCGGGATTCCGGAAAGCGATTGGCTATATGCCCTGGTTCCCCGCTTTCGCGGGGATGACAAAGGCTTTAAGCTAAAACTCCCCGACCCTTCCATTTAAACAGGGTCCCAGGGACCGAGGATTCAAGGGGTCGGGTGGGAAAAAGCCCATAGCTGATAGCAAGCGATGAGCTATGACCTGTCAGCTATCAGCTCATCGCCGTTCCACTTGGATCCTCGAACCCTGGAATCCTTGAATTCTTGGGTGCAAATATGCAACCAGTAAGACTTCAAAAATTTCTCTCAATGGCCGGGTTCTGTTCGCGGCGCAAAGGCGAGGTGTTCATCACCCAGGGACGGGTCAAGGTCAACGGGCAGACCGTCACGGAGTTGGGGACCAAAATCGATCCCGCCAACGACCGGGTGGAAGTCGATGGGCAAAAGCTGAGGCGGCAGGAAGAGCGAATCTACATCGCCCTGAACAAACCCAGAGGCTACGTAACCTCCTGCGCGCAGGACGACGCATCCATCGTTACCGATCTTATCGACATTCCCCAGCGCGTCTATCCCATCGGCCGCCTGGACAAGGACTCGACCGGCCTGCTGCTTTTAACCAACGACGGCGCCCTGCACCACCGCCTGCTCCATCCCTCATTCGACCACGAAAAGGAGTATGTGGTCACTACGGCCAGGCCCGTCTCATCGAAATCCATTGCCGCCATGCGGGCGGGCATGGTCATTCAAGGCGAGAAAACCAGACCCGCCAGGGTCAAAAAAATGTCTAGCCACCGCCTGTCGATTCAGCTCAAGGAGGGCAAAAACCGGCAGATTCGCCGCATGATCAGGAAGGGAAACAACCATGTCACCCGTCTGAAAAGAATCCGCGTTGCCGGCATCCACCTGGGCGACCTCCCCGAAGGATCCTGGCGGTATCTCACGGAAAAGGAAATCCTGTCACTCGAGGGCTGAACCACACCGACATGTCGACCGGAGATGCTTTCCGCCTCTTTCTAACTTTAATCGCCTTTTCTTCAAGTGTAAGTGTTTACCTGTCAACCTTTTTGACTGTGGCAATCAGCCCGGCCAGTGTGCCGGCCAGGTCCAGGACCGTAAACGGCTTTTCCACAAATTCGTGAATGCCCAGGTTGCCCTTGTCTTCGAGTTCGTTCGCCTGCACATTGCCGGAAATCAAAACACGAACGCTGCCCGGCCGGAATGCGTCAGTGGCTTTGAGAAACTCCATACCGTTCATCCCGGAAAGCGTGTAATCGCTGACGATGATGTCGAAGTGCTCCCGCTTCAACGCCTCCATGCCCTCCTCCGCGCTTTCCACGGTTCTGATCGTGCAGCCGCGGCTGGTAAAGGCCAGGTCGAGAGAGTCGCGGATGAGTCCATCGTCGTCCACCAACAGCGTTTTCTTGGTTTTCAATGTTTCAAAAGGGTCCATGTTCAGCCTTTTCTTCCTTGTGATAGCCATTTTATTTTGCTAAAAGTGTGCCAATTTTCAAAAATAACTTATTTTCTTTTTATTACTGTCAGTTAACTATTTATTCCTCAAGGCAACACCCCTGCGGTTTTATTTGCCCTGGCGTTTTTCACGCATTTGGTTGGGGGATATGACCCAATTGGGGGAAATGGCACAGAAATCAACCGCCTTCGGCTAAAACCGGAGGCTTGAAGGATTCAGGGGCAGGGAATGAAAATTTCTCACGGCAAGCCACCGGGTGTCGTCCGATCGAACAGCGCCATCCAAATCGTCATCGCCATCGAAAACGAAACGCCCCATTCCCGATTTCGATGGCGATTTGGATTTCGATTGGGAACCGCAGCAGGTTTAAGGTGAATTAACCTTTAACAGAGATCAAAAATTGAAGTCGTTCCCATTAGATGAGGGATTATCGATCGTCAAGGCATTTTTTTCTGCGATACCTGAACTTGTCCCGCGATAGGCCCAACAGCTTGGCCGCACGGCTCTCGTTGCCTCCGGCCATTTCAAGGGCGTCTGTAAAATACCTTCTTTCAATGGAAGCCATGAGGGCGGAGAAATCGACACCGTCGGCAGTCAGCCGCGGCATGGCGCCCTCACCCGATGCCGTTGCGGTTGCAGGTGCCGCCGGCGGTCGCCCTCTCAGATTCAGGTGCTCCGGCGTCAGTTCCACACCCTCCCCCATCAAAACCGCGCGTTCCATGATGTTCTTCAGTTCGCGAACATTGCCGGTCCATTCATGGGACTTCAGGGCCGTTTCCGCCGGCAGCGAAATGCGGTTGAACGACTTGCCGAACTTTTTGTTGAACTCTAGCAGAAAATGCTTGGCGATCAGCAGGATGTCCTCCCGGCGCTCGTTGAGGGAAGGCACCTCGATCTTGACCACCGCCAGCCGGAAGTAAAGGTCCTCCCGGAAATTGCCGTCCGAAATCATCCCGGGAAGCCCCCGGTTAGTAGCCGAAACCACCCTGGGCCGCACGGATCGCTTCCGGGTGCCCCCCACCCGGTAGTACTCGCCATCCTCCAAAAACCGCAGGAGTTTTGCCTGGGCGGACATGCTCAGGTCACCGACCTCGTCCATAAAAAGGGTTCCGTCAGCCGCCTGCTCCACGAGCCCCTGCTTCCCCCTGGCGTCGGCACCGCTGAAGGCGCCCTTCTCATATCCGAAAAGCTCGCTTTCGACGAGTTCCTTGGGTATGGCGGCGCAGTTCATGCTCACCAGCGGCCCCTTGAAAAGCGGGCTGCGGTAGTGAATCGCCTTGGCAATCAGTTCCTTGCCCGTACCGGTTTCCCCGACAATCAGCACCGGGGTGTCCGGGCTGGCCGCGACCTTTTTGACCACTTCCATCACATCCTGAACGACATTGCTCTCACCGATGAAGCAGGGAAGATTTTCCTTGAGAACCTTTTCGTGCAGTCCCTGGATCTCTTTGCGCATGGCAATCGTCTCCAGGGCGTTTTTGATGTTGCCGAGCAGTGTTTCCATTTTAAGCGGCTTGACCATGTAATCGAAAGCGCCCAGCCTCATGGCCTTGATTACCGTGTCGACATCCTCGAACGCGGTGATCATGATGACCACGATGTCCGGGTAGCGGGATTTCATGGCTTGAAGCGCCTCGACACCGCTCATCCCGGGAAGCCCGATGTCCATGAGCACAAGATCCGGCACACGCTCCTCCAGAGCGTCGATGGCCGCTTCCGCGGATTCGAAGCTCCGGACCCGGTACTCCCGGTTGAGGGCCAGAGACACGCCTTCTCTAGCCACCTCCTCATCATCGACAATAAAAATCGAGTAGTCGGTCATCGCGGATACATCCTTTTCTCCACAGGCAGATCAACGACGAATTCCGCACCGTCCCATTCGCTGCGACCGACCGTAATGGTGCCCCCGTGATCGACCACGATTCTCTGGGCGATGCTGAGTCCGATTCCCGACCCGTCGGACCGGGTTGTAAAAAACGGATCGAAAATTTTATCCGCCATGTCTTCGGGAATGCCGGGCCCCGAGTCCGACACGCTCACACACACCCTGTTTTTGGCGGCATATGAAGCGACACGGATGCGTTTATCCGCCCCCCCCCTTTCCACGGCAACGGCGGCGTTGTTGATCAGGTTGAGGGCTACCTGCTCCATCAGGTGTGTGTCGCCGTAGCATAGGGGCAGGGAACCCTGCAGATCCTTTTCTATGGCGATGCCTTTTTTGCGCACGGCCACCGCCGACAGGCCGATGGCTTCTTCGAGGGCGTCGTTGATCCTGATCATTGCCATTTTCGGTTTGCTGGGTTTTGAAAAGTCCAGAACCCTCTTGATTACCGTTTCGATCTTGTTGGAAGCCACCTGGATCTGCGAGGTGATGCGCCGGATCAATTCGAGACCCTCGGGTGCCAGGCTGTCGCCGGATGCGAGATCCTCCAGGGTGAAGAGATAGGAGTTGATGCCGGTCAGCGGGTTCCTGATCTCGTGGGCAATGCCTGCCGCCACCCTGCCCAGGGATGTCATCTTGTCCTTGATCATCACCAGGTCTTCCAATTCTCTGGCATGGGTAACGTCCATCATGTTCACCAAGATGGCTTCCTCGCCCTTGTGGCGGTAGGCGCTCGCCCGGCACTGGACTGATTTGGCCACCGGCTTACCGTTTTCGCGGTCCGGCATGACCAATCTAAAACTGAAATCCGCCGTGCGTATTTTTTTCTTCAGCAGGCCTTCATACACCTCTTTTACCTTTTTCAGGTCATGGGGATTCACACAACTGAAATCTTCCAGGGAAAACGGAGCATGCAGGTCTCGAAAAATCGCCTGTTGGGCGGGGTTCTGGTAAACCACCCGGTTGTTCTGGACAATCGCTATGCCCACCAAGGCGTTCGCCCCCATATTTGCCAGCCGCCCCTCGCTTTCCAAAAGGGCAATCTCCGACCGTTTGTGGGCATGGACCAGGCGGTTGTATTCCAGCGCATTCCGCACGGCGGTCTCGATCTCCTCGGCTCGATACGGCTTTCGTAAAAACCCGTGGAGCCTGAATGGCAGTTCCCCATCCCGGGTTCCTGCCGCCTCGGCACCGCCGCTGGTTTCCGTTCCATGTGCGGAACCGCCCTCGTTGATAAGAAGGAACAGCGCATCCGGACAAAGGGCGGCCACATCGGCGGCACCCTGCCCGCCGCGCGCAGCACAGGTCAACCGGTCCAGCACAACGAGGTCGATGGCGTGTCGCCTTGCCTCGTCCAGCGCCGCGCGGCAATCTGCCGCCAAATACACCTCCATGGGAGACGAGGCGGTCAGCAGTCTCACCTGCTCCGCCAGGCTCGGTTCATCTCCGATGATCAGTATGTTCTGATTTTCCGGCATATGTCTTGCTCCTGCCTAACCCGGATAAACGGGAAACACGAATATCTAATATCAAAATTCTAAACAAATTCAAATATCAAATGACCTGATGACAAAAACTGAAACCCAGCCATCGACGGCATACATCTATCGTTGGCTCATTTGAATTTCGGCCATTCCCCGTTTACGGCAACAATTTAAGTTGCATGTGGAAAAAATCTGATATATGAGAATTATGACAGTTGATTCACTTCTTGGTTATTTCAAAGTGCTGACATGTTCGCCGTGACCTGATGAAGCCAACACACGACAATCCGCCCAAACCGGTGCTCTCCAAGGGCATGCAGACACGTGCCTCCATTCTGGAAGCCGCGCAAAACGTATTCAAAACAAGCGGTTACTACGGGTCTTCGGTTTCCGAAATCACCAGGCAGGCCGATCTTTCCATGGGGACCTTTTATCAATACTTCAAAAACAAGGAGCAGTTGTTCATCGAACTCACCGACCAGGTCGTGGCCGACTTTCTGGAAAAAGCGCAAGCCACGGCACGTTCGGGCACCGGTTTCGATGCGAGGCTGAAAAACATTGTCAATTTATGCCTGCTGCACACCAAGGAAAATTTCGATTTTCACCGCATACTGGGTGAATCGGAACTCACCGACCGGGTCACCATCGGGTACTATGAATCCATTGTCAGGTATTTCCGTGACTTTTTCAGGGAGGAAATTCGCGCGGGCAACGTCAAACCACTGGACCCCAACATGGTGGCCTACGGGCTTGTCGGCACCTGCGATTTCATCACCATGGATTGGGGCGAGCCTGAAACGGACTTCGATTCCGGCCAGGCCGTCACCCTGATTGCCGATATCCTCAAAAAAGGTATCGGGGGGACGGCCCCCTGGCGGCGGCACCCCGGCTGGGAACAAATGACCCTTCCCGATCCGACACCGTTGAACACCGTGGAAAAGCACCCCCTTACCAAAGGGCAGAAAACGCGCCACGCCCTTCTCAGGGCGGCGGAAAAGGTTTTCGGAACGCACGGGGTCAACCACGCCAATATTTCCGAAATCACCCGTCAAGCCGGTGTCGCCCAGGGCACTTTCTATGTCCATTTTAAAAGCAAAGCTGACTTGGTGGAAGGCTTTGTCAAGTATATCAACCGCCATCTCAGGCGCGAAATCCAGCGCACCGTCGGCACGCACCTCGACCGGCGGGATGCCGAGTGGATGGGCATGCTGGCCTTCTTCCGTTTTTTAACCCGTCACCGCTCCATTTACCGGGTGGTACCGGAATTCGAAATCATCGGGCACGAACTTGGTCTCTGGTACTATAAAAAACTGGCCGAAGGATATGCGGCAGGCTTGGAAAAGGGGATCGCACGCCGGGAGATCAGGCGATTCCCGGCCGTCTTTTTATCCCGTTATCTCATGGGGGTTTCCCATTTCATCGGTTTGAAGTGGATTGTATGGGGCAGTGCGGTCAACCCGGAGCTACCCCCCTCGCTGTTCAAGGATATCCGTGAATTGATCCTGTTCGGGTTGGCAAAATAAATCTTCTTGCGCTACTTTTGAAAAGATCGTAACAATCTGCCTGCATATCATTTACAGTTGTAAACCGTTATCAGCACATTCTTGCGCATGAAATTTACGGTCCCATAAACAACAAAACAAGATAAACCTCTCGGCGGGCAATAAACCTTATTTCTGGTATCGGTTCCGAAAATTTATTTCTTGACAATGCACGGACTTCCTTTTAATAAAACTGACAAGTGATTCATATTTCATATCTGGGGCCATTAACCATTGACCAACAAAAAAAATGCACTGATCATCGGCGGTGGTTCGGGTATGGGTCGCGCTGCGGCGGAAGCGCTCCTGCACGAAGGGTATCGGGTTCACGCGGCCGATCTATCCCGGGAAGCGTGCCGGGAGTGGATTGACGCTCTGGGAGCCCGGGATGAAGACGCCAGGGCCTATCACGTGGACATTTCCAGCAGTGCATCCGTGACCGCCCTTTTTTCAACCATAAAAAAACAGGCCCAACGGCTGGACCTGATGGTTCACGCCGCCGGTATCCTGGGAAACACCGCCTTCATCGAAGACATGGGCGACGATGAATGGCGGCGGATGATGGGTGTGAATCTGGATGGCGTTTTTTTCTGTTGCCGGGAAGCGGTCCGATGGATGAAAACCTGCGAGTCAGGCCGCATTATCCTGTTCAGTTCGGTAGCCGCCCTGACCCCGACGCCCGGCGCCCTTCACTACAGCGCGGCCAAAGGCGGGGTCAACATGCTGGGCAGAACCCTGGCCAAGGAGGTCGCCAGGCACAACATTCAGGTCAACATCATTGCCCCGGGTTATATCGAAACCCCCATGCTGAAACAAATGCCGGAAGGCTTTTTGAAACACATTCTTAAAAATACCCCCCAGGGCCGGTTGGGGACACCGGTCGAAATAGCGGCCCTGGTGTCGTTTCTGGCCTCGGACGAAGCGGGCTTTTTCACAGGGCAGGTGTTCAGCCCCAACGGTGGGCTGGTAATTTAGCGAGGGATCATGACCGACGCGTATTCACGACTGATCGTTGAACATGACGGCGACTTCCAGCAAGTCACCGTCAACCGTCCCGGCGACCGCAATTCCATCGATTCCCGGCTGATGGACGAAATCATACAGATGCTGGACAAGGCCGAAACAACGGATGCCAGGGTCGTTGTTTTCAGCGGCGCAGGGAACACCTATTTTATCGGCGGCGCCGACGGCATCGAGATGATGCAATGCGATCCGGACAGCGCCGGGACCTTCTCAAAAAAAATTCAGGACCTTTTCAACCGCATGGAGGCAAGCCCGCTCATCCTTGTCGCGGCCATCGACGGACTCTGCTTCGGAGGAGGCTTCGAGTTTGCCCTGGCCTGCGATTTCCGCATTGCAACGGCGACATCCCGCATCGGCCTCCCGGAAGTGAAGGTGGGCCTCATCCCCGGCGGCGGCGGGACCCAAAGGCTGCCGAGACTGGTGGGGACGGGCAAGGCCATGCAGATGATCCTGAGCGGCAAGCTGTACCCCGGAAAAGAGGCGTATCAGGAGGGGTTGATCCATCTCTGTGTTCCGGAAAACGAACTGGCCTCCGCCTGTAGAGATTTCATGACGCCTTTCCTGAAACGCCCGCAGCACGCCCTTTCCCAGGCCAAACTGGCTGTAAAGTCGTCACAGAACAACGATTTCAGCAAAGGGCTGCGGGCCGAAACCGCTGCCTTTCGGCATTGTTTCGAAAAACCGTTCTTCAGGCAACTGATGTGCCGGCAACTGGAGGGGGGAGATCTGGAAACGACCGTGGAAATGCCCGCCGGCCTCTGCTCGGAAAAAAAGGAGGAAGCATGAAAGTTCTCGGAATAGCGGGAAGTCTGCGCGCTAAAAGCAACACCCTCCAATACGTCGACACGGCGCTCAAGGTGGTGGAAACCCAGGGGATCGAAACCGAGTTGATATCCTTGAGAGGCAAGGAAATCAAACCCTGCAACGGTTGCTACGACTGCGTTGAGAAAGGTCGTTGCACGATCAAGAACGACGACTTTGACGACATCATCGCCAAAATGAAAGCTGCCGAAGGCCTGATACTGGGCTCGCCGGTCTACCTGAGTTCCGTGGTTCCCCAGATGATGTCGCTGCTTGCCAGAGCCACTTTCGTGGCCTACTGGAACGATAAATTTTTTACGGGGAAAGTCGGCGGGCCGGTAACCGTGGCCAGGCGGGCCGGCCACTGCATGGCCTTTTCCCAACTGCTGCTCTGGTTTTTTCTCAACGGGGTTACCGTGCCGGGCTCCACCTACTGGAACGTGGGTATGGCCGGAACCGGGGGAGCCAGAGATGCGGATAAAGACGAGGAGGGGCTGGCCACCGTCACGAACTTTGCCAACAACATGGTGGGGGTGATGCGGAAGGTTTACGCTTAACGCTACGTGCAGATTTGGGAATATAACACATTAGATATTGAGGAGCAACCATGACACTACCCGGCATTGGATCATGGCTGGAAAGGCGCGTGCTGCTGTCACCGGAAAAAGAAGCCGTCGTTGACGGTAGCAGAAGACTCTCCTATCGTCAGCTGAACCAGCGGACAGACCGCCTGGCCGGGGCCCTGACGGATCTCGGGCTCAACTATGGAGACCGCATCGCCATGCTGTCCCTCAACCGGCTGGAATTTATCGAAGTGATCATGGCCGCCGCCAAACTCGGGCTGATCCTCGTGCCGCTCAACTGGCGCCTGACCGCCCCGGAGCTCGCCTTTATCCTGGAGGACAGCCGGACGCAGACCCTCGTCTTCGACAGCGAGCTGACGGAGCTGGCCGGGGAGGTGCGTGAAAGCGTACCTTTGCTGCGGGTCGTCGCGATCGGTGCCGGTGCACACGCGGGCCTTTACGACTACGAGGCCCTTCTCGCGGACCGTGGCGACAAGAAACTTTCACCCGAGAAAGCGCCCGATCTGGATACCCCCCACATCATCATGTATACCGCCGGCACCACCGGCAGACCCAAGGGAGCCATTCTCACCCAGGGAGCCAGCTTCTGGAATGCCGTCAACCTCTACACGGCCATCGATTTCACCTCCCGGGATCGCAACCTGGTGGTGCTGCCCATGTTCCACATCGGCGGCATCGGGCTGTTCATGCTTCCCATGCTCTACGTGGGGGGAACGGCCGTCGTTCAACGCACCTTCGATCCCGAAAAAACGTTTCGACTGCTGGAGGAGGAAGCCATTTCTCTTTTCTTCGGGGTGCCCGCCATTTTTCTTGCCTTGATACAGCACCCCGGCTTCAGGTCCGAAAGTTTCCAAAATCTCCGCCTGGTGATGAGCGGCGGCGCGCCGCTGCCGGTCAGCCTTGTCCAACAGTACCACGATGCCGGCATCGCCCTGCAGCAAGGCTTCGGTATGAGTGAGGCCGCTCCCAGCATTGCCACCCTGAAAAAAGAATTGGCCCTCTCAAAGGCGGGCTCCATCGGCCGGGCCGTGTTCCACCTCGATGCCCGCATCGTTGACGACAACATGCGTGAACTTCCCAGCGGTCAGGTCGGTGAACTGGTAATCCGCGGCCCCAACCTGATGCAGGGCTACTGGAACCGGCCGGAGGCAACCGAGGAGGCTTTCGCCGGGGGCTGGTTTCATACCGGGGACCTCGCGAGAATGGATCCGGACGGTGACATGACCATCGTCGAACGCAAAAAGGACATGTTCATTTCAGGAGGTGAAAACGTTTACCCGGCCGAAGTGGAAAACGCCATCTACGAACTGCCGCAGGTGGCGGAAAATGCCGTGGTCGGCATTGCCGACGAACGCTGGGGGGAGGTCGGCCGGGCCTTCGTGGTGCTGAAACCGGACCAACTGCTGGATGAAAAGGAGATTGGCGACCATCTCAAGAAACGACTGGCCAAGTACAAGATACCCAAACAGATAACCTTTATCGATCAGCTCCCGCGCAACGCCGCCGGCAAGGTGCTGAAAACCGTATTGCGGAAGCAGTGAATAGAAAAACCACTTTGTGCCCTTTGTGCCTTTGTGGTTAACACTGATTTAACCGATAGCGTGGCATTGTCAACAACCAACAGAAGGAGGAAAAAATGAAAAAAGGTCTCTTGTTTAGCACCATTGTTTGTATGTTCATCGTAGCGGGCCTCGTCCTGACATCCCCGGCATTTGCCGCCGGACCCATCAAGATCGGGATCATTCAGGGGTTGAGCGGGCCATATGAAATTTACGGCAAGGCCGAGGTCACCGGCTTCAAAATGGGACTGGAGTGGGCCACCAACGGCACCAACAAGATTCTCGGCCGGGATGTTGAACTGATCGTCGAGGACACCCAGCTCAAACCCGCCAATGGCAAGATGCTGCTGACCAAGCTGTACAGCGACGACAAGGTCGACATCGCCGTGGGACCCACCAGCAGCGGCGTGGCCCTGGCGTGCCTCCCGGTCGCCCAGGAATTCAAAAAGATATTGATCGTGGAACCGGCGGTCGCCGATTCCATCACCGGCAAGAACTGGAACCGCTACATTTTCCGGACCGGCCGCAACTCGGGCCAGGATGCCATCAGCAACGCCGTTGCAGTGGCCAAACCCGGCGTGAGCATTGCGACTATCGCCCAGGACTACGCTTTTGGCCGTGACGGTGTGGCCGCCTACAAGACAGCCGCCGAAAAGCTGGGCGCCAAGATCGTTCACGAAGAGTATGCCAACCCCAAAGCCACCGACTTCACGGCTGCCATCCAAAAGTGCATCAAGGCGCTCAAGGACAAGCCCGCGCCCAAATACGTGTTTGTCATCTGGGCCGGCAAGGGCGGACCCATCCCGCAATTGATCGCGAGTGGGCTGGACAAATACGGCATCGAGATTACCAGTGGCGGTAATGTCCTGGCAGCCCTGAAAGCCATGAAGCCGCTCAAGGGCATGAAAGGTTCCATCTACTACTACTATGAAAACCCGGACAACCCGGTGAACGACTGGTTCGTCAAGGAGCACTACGCGCGCTTCGACGGACCGCCGGACTTCTTCACCTGCGGCGGGTTTGCAGCGGCCAGCGCCGTGGTCTCCGCCATCACCAAGGCCGGCGGCACCGACACCGAAAAGCTCATCGATGTCATGGAGGGCATGGTGTTCATGACCCCCAAGGGCACCATGATCTTCCGCAACGAAGACCACCAGGCCCTGCAGAACATGTTCGCCTTCGAACTGGGCGTCAGGGATGACGTGGAGTGGGCCGTTCCCAATTTGATCCGGGTGATGGGCCCCGCGGAAACGGCGCCCCCGATCCTGAACAAATAAGGATCTACCCTGGAACCACAAAGACACAAAGGGCACAAAGATTTCATTGCCCGTGCCCAGCGTGTCTTTGTGGTTGCAATCGGATTTGATATTTCCGCAAACAACAAGGTTTTCAGTATGAGCGACAACAATACCGTACCCATCATCGAAACCCCGATCATAGAAACCCGGGATCTGACCATCCGTTTTGGCGGGCACGTCGCCGTGGACCACGTGAACTTCAGCATGGAGCCGTTCACGCTCAAGTCCATCATCGGTCCTAACGGGGCCGGTAAAACGACCTTTTTCAACATGCTGACCGGCCAATACAAACCCACCGAAGGCAAAGTCTATTTGAAAGGCAGGGACGTCACCCAGTTGAAACCCGCCCAGCGGACCAAACTGGGCATGGGCCGCTCCTTTCAGCTGACCAACATCTTCCCGGAACTCACCGTACTGGAAAATGTCAGGGTCGCCGTGCAGTCCCGGGAAGGTTTCGGCTTCAACTTCTGGAAAAACTTCCGTCATTTTTGCCAATCCGAAGACGAAGCCTACGTCATTCTCCAGGAGGTCACGCTGCATGAAAAGTGGAAGGCCAAGTCGGCACAGCTGACCCACGGTGAAAAGCGCAAGCTGGAAATCGCCATCCTGCTGGCACTGAAGCCTGAGATCCTTTTTCTCGACGAACCCACCGCCGGCATGAGCCGGGAAGAGGTCCCCGCCATCCTGGAACTGCTGGAAAAAATCAAAGGCCGCAGGGATCGAAGCCTCTTGCTCGTCGAGCACAAAATGGACATGATCATGTCGCTCTCCGACACCATCATGGTGCTTCAGGAGGGCCGCCTGATCGCCGACGGCAACCCCGAAGAAATCTACAAGAGTGAGGCGGTCCAGGAGGCCTATCTTGGAGGAGGTGCGGTACGTGACTGACACACTATTGAAAGCCGAAGGGATCCACACCTTCATCGGACAGCACCACATCCTTCAAGGCGTCTCTTTTGAAGCCAAGACCGATGGGGTCACCGTACTCCTGGGACGCAACGGTGCCG
Organism: Deltaproteobacteria bacterium; assembly: GCA_022340465.1. Taxonomy (NCBI): domain Bacteria; kingdom Pseudomonadati; phylum Myxococcota; class Myxococcia; species Deltaproteobacteria bacterium. Next base: position 14,453 of record JAJDNW010000073.1, read on the forward strand.
GCAAGAGCACCACCCTCAAGACCATCATGGGGCTGCTTCCCGCCACCCGGGGGAAACTCATTTTCAAGGGACGGCCGATCCAATCGAAGAAGCCCCACCAGATCGCCCGCATGGGGATCGGTTTCGTCCCCGAAAACATGGGCATCTTTTCCGAACTCACGGTGGAAGAGAACATGCAGGTGGCCATGTTGAAGGATGACCTCGCTACCCGCAAGCGCCTGGAAGACATCCTGCAGATGTTCACGGCCCTGAAGGAGTTCTGGAAAACCAAGGCCGGCAACCTCAGCGGCGGCCAGAAACAGATGCTGAGCATTGCCCGGGCCATCGTCAACGAGACATCCCTTTTGTTGATCGACGAGCCCACCAAAGGACTGGCGCCCATCATCATCAACGCCCTGATACAAGCCATCAATCAGATCAAGCAGCACAGCGTCGTTCTCCTGGTGGAACAAAATTTCTACATGGCCAGCCAGGTGGGCGATCAGTTCTACATTCTCGACGACGGCCAGGTGGTCCACAGCGGCATGATGCAGGACCTGGTCGAAGACGAAGAACTGCAGAGCCGTTATCTGGGAATTACGAAATAAAATCGTGTACCACGATTTTATGAAACGCGACTGCGTCGCTCACATGCGAAAGGCCAAAAATCCAAATCGCTATTGAATGTATCCTGGGCTGCAAGCGGCACGGGACTCAAATTTAAGTGCAGAAAAAAGAGGTGCGTTGTCATGCACGAATCGATAATCACTAAACACGGCAGGGAAATGGCGATTGCAGGAACCGTCGTCCTCTTTCTGCTTCCTCTGCTGGGGATGGGGATGACCACCTATCTGACCCTCACCATTGCAGGCGTTGCCATGGGAATGATGATATTCCTGGTGGCATCGGGTCTGAGCCTCATTTTCGGCCTGATGGATGTCATCAACTTCGCCCACGGTGTCTGTTTTGCCTGGGGAGCCTATGTCGCCTTCAGCGTATTCAAAACTTTCGAAAACATGGTGGCAGCCGATTCCCTCGTGATGAACCTCGCGGTCTTTTTCATGGCCATAGCGGCTGCCGTCGTCGTTGTGGGAATTGTGGGCATCGTGGTGGAACGGGTTCTTGTCCGCAAGGTGTACGGTTCGCACCTGTTTCAGATCCTGATCACCTTCGGCGGCATGGTCGTGCTGCGTGAACTCATCCGGATCATCTGGGGACCCAACGACGAAGTCATGCCGGTCCCCACGAAATTTCAGGGCAACTGGAATATTTTCGACATCATCATCCTGAAGTACCCCATCTATGCCATTCTCCTTGGATTGGTGGTTTTCGTCCTCATTCAGCTCGCCCTCAAAAAGACGAAGCTGGGAAAAGTCGTCCGGGCCGGCGTGGAAGATCCGGACATGGTTCAGGCCATGGGACACAATATTTTCTTCTTATTCACCGGGGTTTTCGCCGCCGGAGCGGCCCTGGCCGCCATTGGCGGATTGGCCATGGCCATTTTCAGCCTGCAGGTCTATCCGGACATGGGGGACGCCTACCTCATTTTCGCCTTCATCGTTGTCATCATCGGCGGGTTGGGCAGCATCACCGGCTCCCTGGTGGGAGCCCTGATCGTGGGGCTCTCCTACAACTACGTGGCCTATCTGCTTCCGCCGGTTGCCGTCGGGGTCAACATCATGATCATGGTCCTTATACTTCTGATCAAACCAACGGGCCTGTTTGCCGCAGGAGAATAAAGGGGTACATACATGGCAAAACGAACACCAATCCAAATTTACCGCGCCCGGGAGAAATCCGCCCGCTTCATCCACCCGGCTTTCTATCTGAAAATCGCCATTCTGGCGATTTTCGTTGCGACGCCTTTTCTGTTTCCTTCATTCAAGTCCGTTGACCTGGGCTTGAAAATCATTATTTTCGCAACGCTGGTGGCCAGCTTTGACATCCTGCTGGGCTACACAGGGATCCTCTCCTTCGGCCACGTGATGTTTTTCGGGGTCGGCGCTTACAGCGTGGCCCTTATCCTGGGCAAATACGCCAGTTCCACCTACGCCTATCTTTTTCTGGGGTTCGTTATCGCCATCATCATCACCACGGCGCTGGCCCTTTTGATCAGCTTCCTTTCCCTCAGGGTTCAGGCCATCTTTTTTGCCATGGTCACCCTGGCCATAGCCGAATTCGCCATTATCCTGGCCACCAAGCTCAGCGGATTCACCGGGGGCGAAGACGGCATTATCATGAGCGCACCCGGTATCTTCAAGGTTTCCTTTAACCTGGGCAGCTTCATGGGGGTGGACATATCCGGCAGGATCATTACCTACTATTTCATCCTGATCGTCTGCCTGGCGCTGTTTCTGCTCATGGTCCGCTTCACCCAATCGCCGCTTGGAAGGGCCATTCAGGCCATCCGCGACAACGAATCCAGGGCCGAGGCGATCGGCTACAAGACCTTCGTTTTCAAAGCCACCTCCATTTGCTTCGGCTGCCTGGTAGCCACCATTCTGGGCGGACTCTACGTCATGTGGGTGGGCTATGCCAATCCGGAATCCGTGCTGGGGATCCCTATCATGCTGGACGTGCTTTTAATGGTGATCATCGGCGGTATGGGGACGCTGTACGGTGCCCTGGCAGGGGCCGGGTTCCTGCGCCTTGCATACTCTTTTCTGCCGGATCTCGAGAGCCTGGCCAAGCATCTCATGCCTAACCTGCACTTCGTGCACAGCATTATGGAGCGCTGGTTGCTGATCTTTGGCATCCTGTTCATCCTGGTTGTATTCTTCTTCCCCAAGGGCATTATCGGAACTGTTCAGGATCGTCTTAAAGCAGGGAAAACCACATGACCGGGGTTGATAGGCATAATTATACGAGCCATCGGGGTGTTTTTTCCGTCATTCCCGCGCAGAGCCTGCCCCGGAGTGATGTTGAGCTGGGGCGGGAATGACAAGGATTTTAAGCTAAAACTCCCCGACCCTTGAATTATACAGGACGTGAATCACACGGACAAATCCTAACTGGACGAGAAAACAACTATGACAGACACACAGCCCACCGCCGGCATTTTGAGCCTGGCCACCTACATCCCCAGAGCCTATCACGACGCCGACTACATCGCCGCCAACAGCGATACGCCCGCCGAGATCATCCGTACCAAGCTGGGATGGTACCAGAAGAATGTTCCCGGCCCCGGAGACGGCACCGTAGCCATGGGTATCAAGGCCGCCCGCAAGGCGCTCTACTACTCCGGCCTGAAAGCCGACGAGATCGATCTGGTGATCTGGAGCGGCGAAGAGATCAAAGAGTACCGCAACTGGCCGGTG
>JAJDNW010000074.1 GCA_022340465.1 Deltaproteobacteria bacterium
AAAGTAATCTATTTGTTTTCTCGAGACCTTCCTCAGGGAGGCCTTTGGTCCTACTTTCATTTCAACGGCAGCATCTTGATAAATCAGGGGTGGCTTTGGTTTCTGCCGGTGCTGTTTTTGTTCGACATGGTTTATCTGGCAATGTCTAAAATCAATCTGCCCGTGCGGAACATCGGCCTGAAAGCTGTTGTTCCGGCCATGTTACTGATTGGATTTGTATACAGTTTTATAATGAGCAGGTATGGCCTTTACGGCTGGACCAAAACAGTTCTTTTGGATTTTCAGAATGAGAGACTTTTGATCTATTTCATGACCTTTCTGCTCGGAGCCTTATGCTATGAACTGGGCATTTTCAATGGAAAGCCCGCCGGTAAAAAACTCTACTACACTCTATGCGCGACCATCTGGATCCCAATGAACGTGTACATCATTTTCCTGTTGAATCTGATATTCAATCCGGGACAGTTTATCCTTTCAGGAACCATGGATGTATCTTTGACCTGGTTGGGTTTCCATCTGTCAATGCTTGGAATGATGTATATCGTCATCAATACATTCAGGTATTATTTGAATCGAAGCGTAAATTTTTTAGCTTGGTTGAACAAATGCTCTTTCGGTGTTTATGTTGTCCACTTTATCGTAATGGGTGTTGCCGCAACCATGCTGCTCAACGCCGCCGTACCGTCGCTGGTAAAGTATAGTCTTTTAGCCCTAATCACCTATGGAGCCAGTAGCTTGATGGTTTATTTTTATCATATGAGTATTCAAGGTTTGGGGCTCCTGAAGACGGACAGAGCATAGCCTGGGAACAGGACTAATATACCGCTAAATAAAGGGTAAAAAATGTTTGAAAAATTAGAGAAAATCAACGAAAGACCCGAACCGTTCCAATTTTACACCGCAAGCGACCTATGGACCGATGAGCATACGTCAAAACAGATGCTCGCATTTCACCTCAATGAGGTCATCGATGTTTCTTCGCGAAACGCGGAATTCATCACTCGATCGGTGGATTGGATCACAAACGAGATTAACATCGGCAGGGGCAATAAAATAATCGATTTTGGCTGTGGCCCTGGATTATACGCAGCACGTTTGGCGAAACATGGGGCGAATGTGACCGGCATCGATTTCTCGGGCAGTTCCATCGAGTACGCAAAGAATGTTGCAGCCCGGGAGCACTTGAACATTCGCTACGTGCATCAGAATTACATGGAGTTTGAAACCGAGGAACGTTTTGACCTTGTGTTAATGATCATGTGCGATTTCTGCGCTCTCAGCCAGATGCAAAGAAAGGGGCTTCTGCGAAAATTCCATGAGATCTTAAAACCGAGTGGGTCGGTTCTCCTTGATGTGTATTCCTTATCGGCATTTGAACAAAGGGAAGAGGTTGCGACATACGAGATAAATCAGCTCAACGGATTCTGGGCAGCAAACAAGTATTACGGGTTTCTAAATACTTTCAAATATCGAGAAGAAAAGGTTGTGCTGGACAAGTACACAATTATTGAACTGGGTCGCACCAGAACGGTATACAACTGGCTGCAATATTTTGCTCCCGAAGACCTTGAGAAGGAGTTTGTAGACGCTGGCTTTTCGCTTGATGGGTTTTATTCGGACGTGGCAGGAACCCCGTATGATCAAAATTCGAGCGAATTTGCAGTCATCGCCAACGCTTGATGTTAAGATCTACCATTATGATAACAATACCTAACCAGAATGTCTAGGGTGCTTTGTGAAAAATCATGCAAAGTTTTCTTAACTAATTGGAAATACGAAATAAAAATTGAAATCAGACTTGTTAAGAATTGCGTAGAAGGTAACGAGATTAGACGGGTTTCTGGAGCAACTTGAAGCGGATACGCAGGACACCATCCTCAAAGCTGGTGGTTGTTATCCGGAAAGAACCGATATCGCCGGTCGAGGATACATGCTCACCGATACAAGGGCAGGCATCGTAATCACCGACATGGACAATCCGGATGTGGTCATCACTAACATCCTCAGGCAGCTTGTCGGTGTTGTATAGACGGTCGGCATCTGCCCCTGTAACGAAGGACTCGGTCACCGGCATGTTAGACTCAATTACACTGTTCACAGCGGACTGAATTTCCCGAATCTCATCCACGGTCAGTTGATGATCAAAGCGATAATCGCACTTGGATTTCTTGCGTTCAATATGGGCAGAGAAACATCGTCCGCAGTCGTACATGCGCACCATTGTCTGGTTCAGGATGTGCTCTGCTGTGTGCATTCGAGAATCGGTTTGTCTCTTCATTGCCTATCCATTTCTATTATTTGCCCCCGGGGGGAGATACCTATGGGGGTAGGGGGGTGGCTCTCAGCGGCCGCATATGGGGACAAATACGGTACCTCGCATACAGGTTTTCCAGATTTTTTTTCACTTTCGCCTAAAATAAGCTCCTCTCACCTTTTTTTACATTACAGAGCCATACGCTATTCTATAAATCCTCGTTCCTGCATCAAATCGCTTTTAATAAATCGACCCATGCCCGTTTTCATCTTTCTGAATCCAAGTTTCTTATAGAACCCCTCCTTACCAGGAGATGCGTAGAGAATGATATTGCAGTGGGATAAATGAGCTAACACGCTCTTCATGATGATTTTTCCGATCCCCTTTCCCTGAAATTCAGGGAGAACTGCACAGTCATAAATCGCCGCTTGATAGCTGCCATCTGATATTGCTCTACCAATACCAATGAGTTGTTCAGAATTATAGACAAACACAGTTGTATGGCTCGCTTCAAACGCCTTTTTATGGATGCCAGAGCTATGGTAAGCCATGCCCGCAGATTTCAACAATTTCTGTACATCTTTCCAATCTACATCAGCACAGTCATATCGTATATCAAATTCCATATTGATCATTGCCTCCTTACTTCACCACCCACTTGCTGTCCTTGAGGTGCGAGAGATCAAGAGGGTAGGTAATCTTAGAGACAACCTCATCCAGTAGAACTTGAGGCTCAAACTGTTTACCATATAGATCCCAAGTGATATCCCCACGACCCTTGTGACCAAAAAATTCTTTCACGTATTGCCTATGCGCACCATTTTCTTGGAGGTAATTGATGCACGTTTGTCGTAAGCTATGAAAAGTCATTTTTTGTCGTTCTGCTTCAATATCACACCTTTTCCTAAACTTGGTGAACCATTGACCGGGTCCATGTCCCCAACGGTGTTTTATCGAACCAGTCTGGAGACTATAGCGCAATTCTTTCTTGCCGACAACGTCATGGAGATCTTTCGGTACAAACATGCTGAAACAGAAAGAATGGGCGCTTCGAATGAGGTAAGAGGGGGAGGTTCGTCCGGAATATTTCATGGTCAATCCTTTCACTTGGTGTAACGGATTAGTGTAAGTGATTGGTTTTGACCGTGGTGCCGAATATCCAAACAAAAAAGCCTCTTTAATAACAGAGGCTTAGCTTTATGATGGTGCCGAAGGCGGGATTTGAACCCGCACGACCGTAGGTCACTACCCCCTCAAGATAGCGTGTCTACCAAATTCCACCACTTCGGCATGATATGTTAATTTGTTCCGGCCTAATGCATCGAGGGACGCGGCCGTAGCCCTTTATTCGGTTTTCTCCTGATTGGCGTCAGGTTGCGCCGCCGGTTCGGCCGCCGGTGCCGGTGATGATTCTTCGACGGGCGCGGTGTTTTCCATTACCACGGATTTTCCACCGCCATGGTTGCCGGCGACGTAGGCTAGCGAAAGGGAGGTCAGCATGAAAACAATGGCGGCAACCGTGGTTGCCTTGCTCAAAAAAGTGGAAGCACCTGTGCTTCCGAAAAGCGTCTGGCTGGAGCCTCCGCCGAAAGCGGCCCCCATGTCGGCACCCTTGCCGGTCTGGAGCAAAACGATCATGATAAGCGCGATCGATACGATGACATGAATGATGATTACCAGTAATGACATATTATATCCCTTCCTAAGTTGAGCGTTTCAAATTTTAAAAATCACCCAAGTTAGGCTGCTGTTTAAAACTTTACGATCTGGCTGAACGAATCCGCATCCAGGCTTGCGCCGCCCACCAGCGCACCGTCTATGTCCGGCATGGACATCAGTTCGGCGATGTTTCCCGGTTTAACGCTGCCGCCGTACAGAATTCTGATGCGTTGCGCCAGGGCGTCGTCGAATTGCTTGGCAATGGACGCCCTTAAAAACGTATGAACCTCTTGAGCCTGCTCAGCAGTGGCTGTTTTGCCGGTTCCTATGGCCCAGATCGGCTCATAGGCGAGGACCAGGTCCTCCAGGTCACTTGAAACAAAACCCTTTAACCCAGCTTGAACCTGTTTGTCAAGCACAGAAAAGGTTAAATTTTCATCGCGTTCCGTTTCGGATTCCCCGATACAGAACACCGGTTTCAGCTGACAGGATAGGGCGGTGCGAATTTTCAGGTTGACGGTTTTGTCGGTTTCCCCAAAAAATTGGCGCCTTTCGGAGTGTCCGATGATGACGAACCGGCAGCCTGCGGACAGGAGCATGTCGCCCGATATTTCCCCTGTGAAGGCACCCTCCTTTTCCCAGTAGAGGTTCTGCCCACCCACCGCAATGGGTGAGCCCTTGACGACGTTGGCCACCGGGAACAGAGCCGTATAGGTCGGAGCGATCATGATGTCCGTCGACGTTACGTCGCCCACGAGGCTTTTCAGTTTCTGTGCGGTTTCCACTGACTCATCACAGGTTTTGTACATTTTCCAATTGCCGGCGATCAACGGTCTGCGATTTGGCATAGGTGACACTCCTGTTTTGACGTGTTGATATTTTAGCGTCTATTTTGCAGCTGCATGCACCGCAACGTCGCATGAACGGAGCCCGAGTGTGGAGCGGGAACCGCAGGCCCTATTTGTAGGAATAGCGGCGAAGCTGCGTTCAAAAAAGCATTGAACCGTTTCGGGAAACGGTTCGGTTCTTTTTTATAGCATGGAGCCGATCATGGCCGCCAGGTCCACCATTCGGCTGGAGTAGCCTGATTCGTTGTCATACCACGAAAGCACCTTGACCATGTCCCCGATGACGTAGGTCGTTTCGGCGTCGAAAATAGACGAAAGCGTATCGCCGTTGTAGTCCGATGACACCAGGGGCAGTTCGGAATACCCCAGTATGCCGGAGAGCGCGTTTTCGGAGGCTTCTTTCATGGCCTGATTCACATCGGAGCCGGTCACCCCGGATTTTTCAATGGTGGCGACCAGGTCAACGATCGAAACATTGGGCGTGGGCACCCTGATCGCAAGCCCGTTCAGTTTGCCGGACAACTCCGGCAGAACCAGGGACACGGCCTTGGCCGCACCGGTGGTCGTCGGTATCATGGAAAGGCCGGCCGCCCTGGCGCGCCGGAGATCCTTGTGCGGGAAGTCCAACAGGCGCTGGTCTCCGGTGTAGGCATGAATGGTGGTCATCAGGCCGGCTTTGATACCGAAGTTCTCCAGCAGCACCTTGGCCACGGGGGCCAGACAATTGGTGGTGCAGGAGGCATTGGAGACGATGTGGTGCTGACGGGGATCGTAGGTGTTGGCGTTGACCCCCATGACGATGGTCGTGTCGGGGTCCTTGGCCGGGGCCGAGATAATGACTTTGCGCGCGCCGGCGGCTAAATGCTTGGCCGCGTTGTCGCGGTCACGGAAAAGCCCCGTGCATTCGGCGACGATATCGACACCGTAGGACTTCCAGTCCAGCTTTTCCGGGTCCCGCACCGCCGTGTAGGCGATGGAGCGTCCGTCCACTTCAATGGCGCTGTCCCCGGCGACGACGTCATGGTCCAGCCTGCCGTGAACCGAATCATAAGCCAGAAGATGAGCCATGGTGGCGGCGTCGGTAAGGTCGTTGACAGCGACAACCTCCACGTCCGAATGCCGCAGCGCCGCCCTGAATACGAGCCTTCCAATTCTTCCGAAACCGTTGATACCAATTTTTATAGTCATGTCGTTTCCTCCCGGTTCGTTGTCTGCTTCCTAACGCTTTTATTTGTTTTTTTTGTTGCCCTTGAGTATGCCGCTGGCTGCCGAGATGCTTTTTTTCCCGTATGTTTCAAGGTGAGCGGCCAGTTCGGAAAGACCCATTTTTTCCCGCGAACCGACGGCCTTGATCAATACAGGCAGATTGACACCGGATATCACTTCCACTTTTCCCTCTTCGAGAAATGAATAACTCAGGTTGGAAGGGGTTCCGCCGAACATGTCGGTCAAGATCAGCACGCCCTTGTTTCGATTGACTTTTTTTATCGATTTGGCGATTTCCGACCGCAGAGCATCGACTTTTTCGTTGATGTCGATGGAAACGGATGTAACCGCTTCCGGCTCATACCCCAAGATAAACCCGGCCGCATCGATAAGCGCGTCACCGAGTTTTCTGTGCGTGATAATGGTTATGCCTATCATATTTACTTCTTACCTCTACTTCAGCTCTTAACTACTTGTTTATGCTTTAAATATGAAATACGAAATTTAGGTTAGCGTTTGTGATTCCTGATCGATATCCCTGTGCGAAAGGCTTATGTCCCTTTCATGCTTTTGGATATGGTTGTACAAGCTTTCGGCGATGGCGACTGAGCGGTGGCGTCCCCCGGTACATCCGACGGCTATCGTCAGGTACGCTTTTCCCTCATTTTCATATCTGGGTACCAGGAAATCGATCAGATCCAGATATTTTTGCATGAAAATCCCGGTTACCTGCCGGTCGAGAACAAAAGACCTGACCTCACTATCGCGCCCGTCCAACGGTTTCAACGACGGGATGAAATATGGATTTGGAAGAAACCGGACATCCATGACCATATCCGCGTGAAGCGGGATACCGTACTTGAAGCCAAATGACAACACATTAATGCGAAAGTTATTCAGCTTCGTGTTTTTTTTAACAATTTCAAATATCGCCGATTTCAGGTCGTGTACGGTAAAGGCCGAGGTGTCTACGACCAGGTCGGCATCCCTTTTTAATTCTGCGTACAGGCTTTTTTCGGTCCTCACGCCGGCAAGCAAGTCGCCGTTCGATGCCAAAGGGTGTTGCCGCCTGGTTTGCGAGTAACGCCGCACAAGCGTTTTTTCATCCGCCTCGAGGAAGATGATTTCAAACGGGTATTTCTTCGAGGCAAGTTCAGTAAAAACGGGTTTGCAACTGTCGAGAAAACCTTTCTCCCGCAGGTCCATAACAAAGGCAAAACCCGGTCGTTCCGCATTGACGGCTACGTATCGCTCCAGAAAAATCGGCAGGAGCGCCACGGGCATATTGTCGACGCAGTAAAAACCGGCATCTTCGAACGTGTCCAGAGCCGTACTCTTACCCGAACCCGCCCGTCCGGTGATGATGAATATTTTCTTGTTTTTCACGATTGCCCAATATTCCAGACCCGACCGGGTGCAGGGGGAATGGCAGTGGAGTCGTTGGCTGTGTGACGCAACTAACGGAGGACTGCAGCCTTTTACGCCCGGGTGACTTCACGGGCCGCACGTTAAAACTCTTCGTCCTCCTGCTGGATGATATTATAGATGTCGTCCCTGTCGGATGCGTTGAGCAGCTGCTCTTTGAAAGATTCATCCTTGAGCAGTCTCGATATGCGCGCCAGCATTTTGAGGTGCAGTCCGGTCGAGTTTTCGGGTGTCACCAGCAGAAAAAAGATGTGGGTCGGCTTGCCGTCCATGGATTCGAAGTTAACCCCTTTGCGGCTCAGTCCAAAACCCAGTACAATGTTTTCGAGATTTTTCAGTTTGCCGTGCGGAATCCCGACGCCGCCGCCAATTCCCGTACTGCCTAGCCGTTCGCGGTCCAACAGCACCCTGATGAGGCCGTCGACACCGACACCGGCCACCTTGGCCACCGGTGCGAGCAGTTCTTCCAGAACCCCCTTTTTATCAGTGGATTCTAGGTTTTCCAGAATGGCTTCCTTGTTCAGTACATCCAGAATCTTCATCTCGATTCACCATGTTGTCAATCAGGAGCTAGGCTGAATGAGTCCTAAGTGGCCGTCTTTACGGCGGTAGAGAACGTTTATGCGATCCGTGTGCGCGTTGGTAAAAACGAGAAAGCTGTCGTCGACAAGCTCCATTTGCATGACGGCTTCGTCGACGTCCATGGGTTTATACTCGATATTCTTGATTTTGATCTGTCTTTCGACATCGTCTTCCACCGGGAACCGGTCTTCTTCCTTTCTGCCCTTGTCCCTGAACTTGGCGCCGGTTCTTCTTTCGCGTACTTTTTCCTTGCTCTTTTTTATCTGCGATTCGAGTTTGTCCAAAACCATGTCGATGGCGGAATACATGTCTTCGGTTTCTTCCTTGCCGATGATGTTCATGCGGTCGCCGATGATATTGATTTCCGCTATGTGCCGAAACTTTTCAACGGCCAGAACGACATTGGCTTCTGCGGGATTGTATAGATATTTGTCTAATCTATCCAGCTTATCAGAAACATAGGTTTTTAAATTGTCGGAGGAATCCAGGTTTTTGAACGTCACCGATGTCTGCATAAAGACCTCCTTTATAGTTGTTTGCGTTTATTCGATGATAACACACCCAGCATTTCGCGGTATTTGGCCACCGTCCTGCGGGCGATGTTGATGTTTTGCTTTTTGAGCAACTCGGCCATCTTGCTGTCACTGTGCGGCTTGTGCGGGTTCTCGCTTTCTATTAATTTTTTTATTTTTTCCTGCACGCTTGCCGATGCAATGGCCTCGCCGTGGACACGCTTAATAGAACTGTTGAAAAAATATTTCAACTCAAAAATACCCTGTGGCGTGTAGGCATATTTGTTGGTCGTAACCCTGCTGATGGTCGACTCGTGCATGTTGATGTCTTCGGCGACATCCCTGAGCACCATGGGCTTTAAATGGGTGATGCCGTGATCGAAGAACGGCCGCTGGAACTTGAGGATGCTTTCCATGACTTTGTAGATCGTCTTCTGGCGCTGGTGGATGCTCCTGATCAACCAGGCGGCGGAACGCAGCTTTTCCTGAAGGTATTCCTTTGTGTTTTCGGAAACGGTTTCCCCGGTGGAAATGGCCTTCCGGTAATAGGGGTTGACCCTGAGTTTAGGCATGCCGTCATCGTTGAGAACGATGATGAAATCCCCCTCGGATTTGTACACGTAAATGTCCGGGGTGATGTACTGCGGCTCCTCCTCGCTGAACTGCCTTCCGGGCCGTGGTTCCAGCGTTTTGATGAGGTTGACGACGGCGACGACGTCGTCCATGCGCACTTTCAGGGTCTTGCAAATGATCTTGTAATTTTTGTTCTCCAGATGGTTGAGGTGGTTGGTAACGATTTCCGTCATCAACGGATCGTCGATGCCGAGATGCCGCGCCTGGATCAGCAGGCATTCGCCGAGGTTGCGCGAACAGACGCCGATGGGATCGAACGTTTGAAGAACCGCCAGCACTTCTTCCACCATTGACAGCGGGTATCCGGTGTTTTCGGCGATTTCTTCCAGCGCTGCATCCAGATAACCGTCCCTGTTGAGATTTCCAATGATCAGGCTGCCGACTTTCTCTTCCTCGGGCGTGGGAAAGGTCATGAGAAACTGCCAGAGCAGATGGTCGACGAGCGACTCCTTCTTGGAAATGAAAGCGTCGAAACGCGGCGAATCTCTGCCCTCGGTTTCGAAATTGACCCTGCCGGGAGAGTTGTATTCGTCCAGGTAATTGTTCCAGTCGATTTCGTCGGGGATTTTTTCATCGATGGTGACCTCTTTTTCCGACGCTGCCCCGTCATCGCCCGATTCGGCCCTGTCCGTTTTCTGATCCTGGGTGATATCCTCCTGCACTTCCTCCAGCGCCGGGTTCTCCTCCAGTTCCTGGCTGATTTTGTCCATCAGTTCCAGCCTTGAAAGCTGAAGAAGCTTGATCGCCATCTGCAGCTGAGGCGTCATGATGAGCTGCTGGGTCAGTTTTAGCTGCTGCCGAAGTTCTATAGCCATCTTACAACCTGAATTCGTCCCCCAAGTAGATTCGACGGGCGATTTCGCTGGAAGCGATTTTATTGGGCGATCCCGACTCTATGACCTGCCCATCATTTAATATATACGCCTTATCGCAGGCTTCAAGGGTTTCCCGTACGTTATGGTCTGAAATGAGAATGCCGATTTTTTTATTTTTCAAGTGGCCGATAATCTTCTTGATGTCAATGACAGCCAGTGGGTCTATACCAGCAAAGGGTTCATCAAGCAAAATAAAAGATGGATTGGTTACCAGGCATCTGGCAATTTCGAGCCGGCGTCTCTCACCGCCTGAAAGTACCCCGGCCTTCTGGTCCGACAGACGATGGATCCCCAGTTCCTCGATGAGCTTTGTCGCCCGTTCTTCCCTTTCCTTTCTTGAAAACGACATGGTTTCCAGGATAGCCATGACGTTCTGTCTGACCGTCAGCTTACGGAATACGGAAGATTCCTGCGGCAGATACCCGACGCCGCGTCGTGCCCGCTGGTACATGGGCAGGTCGGTTATCTCCATGTCATCCAGGTATACATGCCCCTCGTCCGGTTTTACCATGCCGACGGTCATGTAAAACGTCGTCGTTTTCCCGGCACCGTTCGGCCCGAGCAGCCCGATCACGTCTCCGGAATCGACCTCGAGGTCCACGGAATTGACGACCCTGCGGCCGCGATAGATTTTTACCAGCTTGCGGACAGATAATGTGGACATAATTTCTCCCGGCTATTGATCAAAAGACAGCCCTTTTTCACCTGAGAAGAACTGGGCCTCCACGCGCTCGTCGTCGTCGCCTTCGACCCTGATGCGGTTGTCCGCCTGATGAAGGGTGATCTTCGAGCCGGTGATGGTGTTTTTTCCACTGACTATCCTGGAACCCTTTCCGGTAAGCACGATCGTCTGTTCGCCGGGCGACCACTCGGCCCGATCCGTCGTCGCCAGCATTTCTTTGACGGTGATTTTCACGTTTCCTTCGGCCACGATTCGCCGAATGGATTCCACGCCCGGTTTGGCCTCCTTATTCCGGTCGCCGGAATCGGCATACAAAACTTTCAGCCGGTCCGACACAATGGTCATGTCGCCGCGTACGACCCGGACGCTCCCTATAAACTCCGCGGTTTGGGTTTGCGTATCCGTTAGCAAACGGTCCGCCGTGACATGGATCGCATTGTCGCCTGCGGATGCCGGGTTTGCGGCACGGAGGCATACCGGCAGGCACAAGATCACGGCCAGACACACGATGACTGCAAACATTGCCGGGTATACTCGATTGCTATAAGTTGAAGGCTTCACTGAGAACCCCCCTCACATTTCCCAGGAATTCGGATCTCCTGCTTTTCAGATCGACCGAAACGTTGTCGGCGCTCAATGTAAACATATCGCCCCACACCTTGACCGCTTGGTGCGTGTAAAGGCGCCGGGCCGTGTGGTTGTACGAGAGGGTCGAGGTTTCAAGGCGGTAGACGCCGTTGTCGACCACGACATTGCCCTCTACTTTGATGTCCTTGGTGTCCGTTTTCAGGTAACCCCGGTCGGCATGCACCGTGATCGCGTCACCGTCTTTCATGTAGAAAACCACTTCCAAGTTATTCAAAAAAGCCTGGTTTTCGCTGTCCATGTAGTCGGCGGAATCCGCCGTCAACGTCCATTCTCTGACGCCGTCCCTGGTGGCCGTGTGGTGTACTTTGCCGATGGAAATGGTGGCCTTGCCCCGATCACCGTGCAGGGTCTCCTCGCCGCCCTTCGTGTGTCGGCGGTACCTTACGAAGATCGTGACCACGGTGGCGATGGTAATGGCGATGGCCAGTATAAGTGCGAATTTCAGCAATCGCTTTTGTTTGTTTATGCCGACCAAAGAATCAGCGCTTCCTTCCGCCGGCAGCCCACTTTTCAATTATCTCATCGTAAAGGCCTCTGGCCTTCAGGATCGCGTCACATATCTCGCGAACCGCACCATGGCCTCCGGGGGCTTGGGTAACCCAATCGACTCTTGGTATGACCGACTCATGGGCGTCCGCCACCGCAATGGAAACGCCCACCAGCCTCAAAAGCGGAAGATCCACCAGGTCATCGCCGGCAAATGCCATCTCGAGCGGATCGACGCCCGTTTTTGCACGGATCTGCTTAAAAACGGACGCCTTGTCGACAACGCCGTCGAACAAAAGATCGATTTTCAGGTTTTCACAGCGGTGGCGCAGAACGCCGGACGTTCTGCCCGTGACGATGCCCACCTCTATACCCGCGTCCTTCAGCAGGCGGATACCGAGGCCGTCGCGGGAATTGAACACCTTTACCTGCTCGCCGCTGTCCGTGTAAATGATGCCGCCGTCGGTCAGCACACCGTCAACGTCCAGGAGGAGCAGTTTAATTTTCTTGAGTTTTTCCGGGTTCATGATCTAAGGGAAACCTTTATGGAGCAAAAAAACACGAAACTGTGAAACCACGAAAAAGGCATTCAAACGATTTCACGGATACGTTTCAAGGTGGTCAGCAATTCCTCCAGGCTGTCCAGATACAGGGAGTTCGGTCCGTCGCAAAGGGCGTTGTCGGGGTCGGGGTGGACTTCCATAAAAACACCGTCCACACCAACGGCGACGGCCGCCTTTGCCAGGGCAGGAGCATACTCGCGTTGCCCTCCGGAGCGTTCGCCGCTTCCGCCGGGGAGCTGCACGCTGTGAGTTGCATCGAAAACAACCGGGCATCCGGTTTGCTGCATCATTCCGATCCCGCGAAAATCGACCACCAGGTTGTTGTACCCGAACGTGGTGCCCCTTTCGGTCAATAAGATATCGGCGTTGCCCGTGGATTTCACCTTGTTGACGACATTGTGCATATCCATTGGAGCAAGAAATTGTCCCTTCTTGATATTGATCGGCCGGCCGGTTCGGGATATCTCGAGGATGAAGTCCGTCTGCCTGCACAAAAAGGCCGGCACCTGGATGATGTCGAGAACTTCCGCCGCCTGGGATATCTCGCTGATACGGTGAACGTCCGATAAGATGCTGATGCCCAACTCCGATTTGATACGGGACAGAATGGCGAGGCCCTCGTCGATTCCCGGCCCCCTGTAGGAATTGATGGACGTGCGGTTGGCCTTGTCAAAGGACGCCTTGAAAACAAAATTGAGCCCCATGCTCCCTGTCAGCGCTTTTAGAAAAGAGGCGATGCGGAAGGTTGTCTCATAATCCTCGATCACGCACGGCCCCGATATAACGAGAAGCGGATGGGACTTGCCTATTTGTATGCCGTTAATTTTCATTTTGCCTTTGTATATCGGTGGCCCGAATATTGCAAGAGCAAATCACCATCCGCCATAGGTGGGCAAGCCTCGAAAATCGTTCAGTTCAGGCCAGGGAAAAGCGCTTTCCGCGACCACCGGGGTTTTTTCACGACACACCATTTAGCCTTGATTCCGGGATGCGTAGCTGTTATTGTTTCTGTTCTATTTCGAAAAAGAAAGGACAAGGGTAACTCATTGAAAGAAAAAAGCAAAAAAGGAAAGGGCTGGCTGCTTATCCTGCTGACGGCGGTTGTTATGGTAACGGTTGCGGGGGTACTGGTCGTCCGCATGGAGGGGGAAGCCCCCCAGGTTGAACTGACTCTCGGCACCACTGCATTCGGGCTGACGAAGGAAGTGAAGATAACCGTCGCCGACGGAAAAAGCGGGCTGCAGAAAATTTGGGCCGGCATTATCAAGGACGGCCGGGAAGTCGAACTTCTGAAAAAGACCTACGCTTCGTCGGGAATTTTAAGAAAGGGGAAGGTAAGTCGGGATTCCTTCGATTTCAGCGTAAAACCCAAGGAACTGGGGCTCACGGACGGGAGCGGGATGCTGCGGCTCGTGGTGACGGACTATTCCTGGAGAGGTTGGGGCAAGGGCAATCGGACCTATATTGAAAAACCAATTAGCATAGATACGCAAGCGCCCCGCATCGACGTGCTGACCCACGCCCACAACATCAGCCCGGGAGGGTCCGCCCTCGTTGTCTACAAATTGTCGGAACCGTGTGAAACCAGCGGGGTTGCGGTGGGGGAGCACTTTTATCCGGGGTATGCCGCCGGTGAAACGGAAAAAGATCTGTACATAGCATTTTTCGCTCTGGCCCAGGACCAGGCCAAGGGTACGCCCATCAGTCTCGAAGCGACGGACCCGGCCGGCAACCTGTCCAGGGCCGGGTTTTATCACTACATCAAGAAAAAAAATTTCAGAAAGGATGTCATCAGAATAAGCGATGGTTTTCTGGATGCCAAACTGCCGGAGTTCGAACCGCTGCTTGCCGGGCAGACCGGCAAAGAGCCCATCGAGAAATTTCTGTATGTCAATCGCGAGATCAGGAAGCAGAATAAAATCGTCATCGACAAGATAACCGCCAGCAGTGACCGGCAAGTCCACTGGAAAGGCACTTTCATCCGGCTGCCCGGCTCCGCATCCCGGGCCCAGTTCGCCGACCGGAGGAGCTACCTTTACAAAGGCAAAACCATCGACCACCAGGTGCACCTCGGGCAGGACCTGGCGTCGCATTCCATGGCGCCGGTTCCGGCTGGCAACAGCGGGAAAATCGTATTCAACGAGTATTTGGGAATTTACGGCAACACGATCATCATCGACCACGGGTATGGATTGTTCAGCCTGTATGGCCATCTCAGCAGTTCAAACGTCCGGAAGGGACAGATGGTGACCAAGGGGGACATCATCGGGCACACGGGAAAATCGGGTATGGCCGGAGGCGACCACCTCCATTTCAGCATGCTGGTACACAACACCTTTGTAACGCCGCTGGAGTGGTGGGACGCAGATTGGATCAGGAACAATGTTACGGACAAATTGACGGAATTCGCAAAGAACTAGCTCAGGGGACGGGCCATGAAAAAATTCAAAGTTGAAAAGACCTACCGGGAGATCAATACCAGAATCAAAGCGGGAGAGGCCGTTGTCGTGACAGCGGAGGAAATGATCGGCATGGTCCGGGAGGCTGGGCCGGTCGAGACCGCCAGACACGTCGATGTGGTAACCACCGGGACATTTGCACCCATGTGCTCGTCCGGCGCGTTTATCAATTTCGGGCACACCAAGCCTGGCATCAAAGCCTCGAAGGTCTGGTTGAACAACGTGCCCGCCTATGGAGGCATCGCCGCCGTGGATTGTTACATCGGGGCCACCGAGCCGTGTGAGGACGATCCCCTGAACAAGGTCTATCCCGGCGAGTTCCGGTACGGCGGCGGACACGTCATCCAGGACCTCGTGGCCGGTGAAAAAGTGCATCTGAAGGCCACGGCATACGGCACCGACTGCTACCCGAATCAAGGCATTGAAAAAGAGATAACCCTGCGGGAATTGAACAATGCCGTCCTGTGCAACCCGCGGAACGGTTACCAGAATTACAACTGCGCCGTGAGCCTGAAAAAGCACACGGTGTACACCTACATGGGGGCCCTGCGGCCGAACATGGGGAATGCCAACTTTTGCTCGGCCGGGCAGTTGAGCCCCCTGTTAAACGATCCCTACTACCTGACCATCGGACTGGGAACGCGCATTTTCCTTGGGGGTGCCGAAGGGTATGTCACCTGGAGCGGCACCCAGCACAAACCGGTTGTGAAACGCACGTCCAAAGGGGTGCCGGTCAGCCCGGCCGGAACGCTGTTCGTAATGGGCGACCTCAAGAAAATGAAACCCAAATGGCTCACAGGGGTCAGCATTCAAGGGTACGGCTGTTCGCTGGCGGTTGGCCTGGGCATCCCCATCCCCATCCTGAATGAAAAGATGGCCCAATACACGGCCGTGTCCGACGAGGAAATCTTCACCCAGGTCATCGACTACGGCAACGACTACCCCAAAGGGGAGGCCCGGAGCCTGGGGCAGGTGAGCTACGCGGAACTGAGGAGCGGCTCCATCAAGGTGAAGGGTAAAACCGTCCCGACGGTCCCGCTCTCGAGCATGGTGCGCGCAAGGGAGATTGCCGACCTGCTGAAGCGCAGGATCGAGAGCGGCAATTTCCTGCTGGGAGAACCGCAGTTTACCCTGGGGCGCGGCTCGTTATAGCGGCCGCTTTGGGTTAGCGAGTTTGTTGAGTTGGCTGGTCATTGGGTTGCTTGAACTCGTTGGGTTCACCGGTTCATCGGGTTGCCCGCATTTTCCGATAACGCAATGAACGCAACAAACGCAATTAACAAACAACCCATCAAATTTGAATTTGTTTCGAATTTCGATATCGGGATTTAGGATTTACCTGGAAGCGGGGGGCACAGCGGCCTGATGCGTGCATTCATTGCGTTCAAACTTCCTGAGGGGGTCACTGCGTCGCTGGGTTCCCTTCAGTCCCGTTTGAGACAATACGGTTTGAACCTGCGCTGGGTGCGACCGGAGAACATCCACCTGACGTTGAAGTTTCTGGGAAACGTCGACCCCGACCGGCGGGAAAGCCTGGCGGCGGTCCTCAGACAGGTTTCAGGAAACCATCAGGGACTCTCCCTGCAAGCCAAGGGACTGGGCGTTTTCCCCACGATCAGGAAAGCGCGGGTGTTGTGGAGCGGCGTGCACGGCGATACCGACCGCCTGCATGACTTTCATGACGATTTGGAGCATGCCCTGGCGGCGGAGGGGTTCGAGCCCGAGAAACGAAGCTTCCGGGGGCATCTCACGCTCGGCCGCGTCAAAGGCCGCATACGGCCGCAGCAACTTGCAGGTGCCATCGAGTCGAACGGCTCTTTTTCTTCATCGCCGTTTTCCGCCGAAAGGGTGACGCTGTTCAGGAGCGAGCTGAAACCCTCGGGGGCGGAATATACGGAGATAGCCGGGGCAGACCTGACGGGGATGCCGCCGGGTGTTGGAAATGACTTAAATTGAGCGATTTTCGGGTCTGCCGCTGAAAATAGTTTCATTTTGATCATTTTTATAATTTGAAGCGCTCAACATAGGAATGAATATTTTAAGGAGGGTTATACATGAGCATCTCACCTGAAAAAGAAAAGGCGGTGGACAACGCCATGTTGCAGATCGAACGCCAGTTCGGCAAGGGGTCCATCATGAAATTGGGAAGTCGGCCGATCATCGAGGTGCCCGTGATATCGACGGGTTCCATCGCGCTCGACAAGGCCCTGGGAGTGGGGGGGCTCCCGCGGGGAAGAATTATAGAGATTTACGGACCGGAATCTTCCGGCAAGACAACCTTGGCGCTCCATGGCGTGGCCAACGCCCAGAAACAGGGAGGCATCGCCGCCTTTGTGGACGCGGAGCACGCCCTGGACATCGGTTACGCCAAAAAACTGGGCGTAAATTGCGACGAGCTGCTGGTTTCCCAGCCGGATACCGGCGAACAGGCGCTGGAGATCGCGGACATGCTGGTCCGCAGCGGCGCGATCGACGTGCTGGTGATCGACTCGGTGGCCGCTCTCGTTCCCCGGGCCGAGATCGAAGGCGAGATGGGGGATTCGCACATGGGGCTTCAAGCCCGGCTCATGTCCCAGGCCCTCAGGAAACTGACCGGAACCATCAGCAAAACCATGACGTCCATCATCTTCATCAATCAGATTCGCATGAAAATCGGCGTCGTTTTCGGGAACCCCGAGACGACCACGGGCGGCAACGCCCTCAAATTTTACTCTTCGGTACGCATGGACATCCGCCGGTCCACCGCCATCAAGGACGGGCAGGAGGTTACCGGCAACCGGACGCGCGTAAAGGTTGTGAAAAACAAGATGGCGCCGCCTTTCAAGAATGCCGAATTCGACATCATGTACGGTGAGGGCATATCCAAAACGGGCGACCTACTGGATGTCGGCGTCGAGGAGGGCATCATCGAAAAGAGCGGTTCCTGGTATTCCTACAACGGTGAACGGATCGGCCAGGGACGCGAAAACGTCAAAGTCTTTCTGGCCGACAACCCGGATATTTTCGAGGACGCCTACAGACGGGTAAGGGAATCCGTGGGGCTGGTTCCCAAGAAAACGCCGGATGAAGAGCAGGACGGGGAAAAATAGTGGCATGCCACGCACCAAGGTACGTGGCCTCCTCATATCCGTATGCCAAAAAAATCACATGACCATTGCAATTAACGTTGGGGGTACGCATGACCGGCAACGAAGTACGCAGCACGTTTCTAAAATATTTTCACAAACACAATCATCAGATTGTCAGGAGCTCCTCCCTGGTTCCGCAGGACGACCCGACCCTGCTTTTCACCAATGCGGGCATGGTACAGTTCAAACGAACCTTTCTGGGAGAAGAGAAGCGGGGGTATGCACGGGCGACCACCTCGCAGAAATGTGTCCGCGCCGGGGGCAAGCACAACGATCTGGAAAACGTGGGCTACACGGCAAGGCACCACACATTTTTCGAAATGCTGGGCAATTTTTCGTTCGGCGACTACTTTAAGGAAGGGGCGATCGAATTTGCCTGGGACCTTCTGGTCAACGGGTATGGACTGCCGGCCGAAAAGCTGTACGCATCGGTGTACCTGGACGATGACGAAGCCTACGACTTGTGGCATGAAAAGATCGGCCTGCCCACAGATCGTATCGTCCGGTTCGGCGAGGAGGACAATTTCTGGGCCATGGGCGACACCGGTCCCTGCGGCCCCTGCTCCGAACTGTTGCTCGACAGGGGAGAACCGTACGGCTGCGGCCGCCCCGACTGCAAGGTGGGCTGCGAATGCGACCGCTATCTGGAAATATGGAACCTGGTTTTCATGCAGTTCAACCGCAATGCCGCCGGTGAAATGACGCCGCTGCCTAAACCGAGCATCGACACGGGGCTGGGCCTCGAGCGCATGGTGACCCTGCTTCAGGACTTGCCCACCAATTACGAAACAGACCTCATCATGCCGATTATAAAAAAAGCCGAAGACCTGGCCGAGAGAAAGATGGGGGACAGCGGGGAAGACGACGTGGCCATGAAGGTGATTGCGGACCACAGCCGGGCGGCCGCCTTTCTTATCGGCGACGGCGTCCTGCCGTCCAACGAAGGTCGCGGGTATGTACTGCGCCGGATTATGCGGCGGGCAATCCGCTACGGGCGCAACCTGGGGCTCGTGAAACCCTTTCTGCACAAGACCGCCAGCGTCGTGTTCGATATCATGGAGGATGCCTATCCGGAACTCAAGGAATCCCAGGCGTTCATTACCAAGGTCATCCAGAACGAAGAGGCGCGTTTTTCGGAAACCCTGGATTTCGGGCTGAGGCTGCTCAATGACACGCTGGCGGATATCAGGGCCAAAGGGCGGAATCAGGTCCCCGGAGATGTGATTTTCAAGCTGTACGACACCTACGGCTTTCCGGTGGACATCGTGAGGGACGTGGTCCGCGACAGGGCCATGGAACTCGACATGGACGGGTTCGAGTCGGCCATGGAGGGGCAACGCAAAAGGTCGAGATCCGTCACCGCCTTTTCAGGGGTCGGTGACGCCTATCGCGATCTGTCGGCAGAGGGGTTCGTCCCCGAGTTTTTGGGCTATGATCGAATCGAAGCCGTATCGAAAATAAAACTGATCGTCGCAGACGGCAAGGAGATTCCTTGGGCGGAGAAAGGGCAGACCGTCGAGGTGCTCACGGCGGCGACGCCGTTTTACGGTGAATCCGGCGGGCAGGTCGGCGATACGGGCAGCATCGTTGCCGCCGACGGCACGGCCTTCGAAGTGGCGGTGGCGGACACCGTCAAGGACCCCAACGGCCTGATCATTCATAAGGGAACGGTTGTTTACGGCACCGTGCGCAAAGGCGACGACGCCCTCCTTACGGTGGATGCCCAAAAGAGGGCCGCCACCGCCCTGAACCACACCGCTACCCATATACTGCACTATGCCCTGCGGAAGGTGCTGGGGGAGCATGTCAAACAGGCCGGGTCTGCGGTTGGGCCCGACAGATTCCGTTTCGACTTTACCCATTTTTCGCGGGTGGAGCATGACGCGCTGGATGAGATCGAGCGGTTGGTAAACGACCGTGTCCGCGAAAATGTTGCCGTGCAGAAAGAGGAGATGGACGCCGAAACGGCTCTCAAGTCCGGCGCTACGGCTCTTTTCGAAGAAAAGTACGGTGACAGGGTGCGGGTGATTTCCCTCTCCAATTTCAGCAGGGAGCTGTGCGGTGGAACGCACACCGACCGGACCGGCGACATCGGCCTGTTTAAAATAATCGGTGAGTCGAGCGTGGCCTCGGGTGTACGGCGCATCGAAGCCCTGACCGGTTCGGCCGCCCTTACATTCGTACAGCAGTCGGTCGGCGTCTTGCAGGAAGCGGCGATGCTGCTGCGCGACAAGCCCGAAAGTGTCGCCCAGCGGATCGAGAAAATGATGGCCCAGCAGAAAAGCGCTGAAAAAGAGATCCAGCAGCTGAAAGCCAGGATTTCCACCATTTCGGCAGGCGAAACCGAGGATGCCTTCAAGAATGTGAACGGCGTCAAGGTGCTGGTGAAGAAAGTCGAGGTCGAATCCCCGGCAGCCCTGCGGGAACTGGCGGACCGGTTCAAGGACAGAATTGCGTCGGGGGTCGTCGTGCTTGGAGGGGTTGCGGGGGGCAAGGTGCTGCTGATCGCCGTGGTCACGAAGGACCTGGTCGATAAATTTCATGCCGGCAACATCGTCAAGCATGCGGCCGGGCTTGTCGGCGGCGGCGGCGGCGGAAGGCCGGACATGGCCCAGGCAGGCGGAACCCAGCCGGAGAATCTTGAAAAGGCGCTGGTTGCCGTTCTGGAGATGATAGAAAAGGCGTAAATATGTTAGTGCTAAGTGTTAAACTTTATGTTCTAACGCATTTAAAATATAGATTAATATCAAATTTAAAGACGTATTGAAATGCTGGCCACTTGAGCCTGGCCGCAGATATTTTGATACGCCGGTAACAGAGGCAATAAAATTCCAAGCACCAAATCCGAAATCCTAAACAATAGCGTATAAACCACATTCGACGTTGGATGTTGGACGCTGGATGTTCGATTTAGGTTGGAAATTGCCTTGGGCCTTGCGCCATAGGTTTTACGTTTCACCTCTCACGTTTCACGGTTTTTTATTTTCCCTTCAGCACATCGATCATGCTGAACACCTCGCCCTGGCTGCCGGCGCGCACTTTCGCGGCGAGGTAGACGATGGCATCCATGGTGCCCCGGGCGTATATCTCCCGGCCGTTGACGTTGTGGGTGAATGCAAACCTCACCGTCCGGTCGTCGGAATCAAGCGTGTAGGTATGCCACCCGTGGCCTTCGAGAAAGGCCTCGGGAATGCCCCACTCTTTGGACTGCACTTCCGGATTTCGCTCCATTTGAATCCTGCCGGCGTCGAATTCGATTCCGAGGTCGTTGAAGTAGCCGACCATCGCCTTGGCCGTCCCGCTGGTGTCGGCCTTGCCCTGCTGGTGGCTTTCGCGAACCGTCAGGGAGTATCCCTTGAAAAGGCCCGGGAAGGTTTGTGACGCCCACTCCATCATGGCCTGAAAGCCGACGATCTGCTTGGCCATGTTGGGCGCGATGACCGCGGAAGCCAGCGACCCTTTGACTGCGTCCACCAGGGCCTCCCGGTCTCCCCCGGTGGTTCCCATGACGAACGGCAGGCCGTTTCCGGCGTAAAAAAGGGCGTTTTCGTTGACGGCCGAGGGGTGGGTGTAATCCACGGCGATAAACGGCTTCAGCTTCCCGAAATGATCCGCTGCCGCGGCTTCCCGTTCCGACGGATGGATCAGTTTTATCTCCAAATCTCCGATGCAGCAGGACGACGCCTCTATTTCGGCGCCGGTCAGCGACCAGGAAAGCAAATTGAAACGGTGGTCTTCGAAGATATGCCGGGCGATAACCGTGGCGACGTTGCCGGGCAGGCCGTTGACCATGACGTTGATAGGGTTCATAGGCACCTCCTGTGTAATAATCAATAATTTCTGATCTTCTGTCCCACCTCCTCCGACCTCTGAGCTTTTCCCTACTACCTGCGTCTTATGCCCTACCATTCAAATCCGACTCTTGATGTCCTTTGTGCCTTTGTGGTTCACCCTCCCTCACGTGCGGCGCTCAACTTGTGGGAAGCCTGCTGCACCGCCTGTTTGAGCCGCTCCAATTTTTCACCGGGAAAGTATTTTTCCAGATTGTGCTTCAGCGTGTCAAGGGCCGTGGGAATGTAGGTCGCGAAATCCGATTTCCCCCTGTTTTTCGACAGGTGCCCGAAGGCGCCCAGGGCCTGGAGGTTGCGCGTAATGCAGCAGCAGGCATAGCCTTGCATGAAGCGTCCGGGTTCCATGTCTCGGTCACGGGAGAGGCGTTGCATGGCGAAGGAAAGGAGCGTCTCCTGGATCCTGGGGGGTAGGGCGGTATAGGGATCGATGAGCAGCGACGCCAGATCGTACTGCAGAGGGCCCAGACGACCTCCCTGGAAGTCGATGAAAAGCGGTTCGCCGGCACGGAGCATGATGTTGCGCGACTGGAAATCACGGTGCATGAACCCGGTAAAGGCGTTGTTCACGGTTTCTTTTGCCAGGCAGTCGAAATCCTCCGCCAAAGCAACATAGGCCACATCCATGCCCAGATAGAGATTAAGGAAGCATTCCACGAAATAGCGGCACTCCCTGTCCAGGATCAGTTGACGGTCGTAGGACGGCGTCTGCCAGGCCCACGATGGATCGAATCCCTCCCCGCCCGAAACCGACATGCGGATCAATGCCGTGACGACTTTCCGGTAGAGGCAGATGACGGCCTTGTCGGAGGCGGCGCGGTGCACGGCTTCCTGCAGGTGCAGATCTCCCAGGTCCTCCAGGCACACCAGTCCGGCAAAGGTGTCGGCATAATAAATCTCCGGAACCGCGACGTTGTTGTTGCGAAGGTGACGCCCGATGAAGACGAAAGCGTCCGCTTCGCTGGTGTGGCCGCCGCACCGGAGGCCGTGATCCACCATGATCATGGTGCGGTTTTCACAGGCGATGCGGTACCATTTGCGATCGGAACCATCGCCTGACAGCCGCGTCATGTATCCGTTTTGCGTGGGTGTGCCGGGATAAACAAGACGGAAGGCCTTTTTCCACATTTCCCGGCGGGCGACCCGCGAGTAGCGGTCGAGCGTGCCCACGTCGTCCCACTGCACGTGGCCGGGAATGTAGGTGTGCACCGCCTCGCCCCGTTCAATCAGCAGGCGGTAGGTGTCGATGATGCTCGTAAAGCACCCGGAGGGGATCAGATCCAGTACACGCGGGTCGATGACATGGATGCCGGTGAATGTCCAGGTGTCGGCTCCCGGTTCCCTTTTTTGAAAATCGAAAACCGTGCCGTTTTCATGCAGGGCTACCTGATTGAAAGCGGGGTCGTCGCAGAGGACCAGGGTGACTGGACCGGTGTGGTTGCAGTGAAATCGGTAAACGGCCCGCAGGTCGATGTCGGTGTAAATGTCGCCGTTGACCACCATGAAGGGAGCGTCATCCCAGAAATGGGATACGTTTTTCAAAGCGCCCCCGGTTCCGAGAATCCGCCGTTCATGGCTGGTTACAACGGGGATGCCATAGTCCGCGGCAGCCAGGTAATTTTCGACCATGGCGTGCAGATGGTGTGTGTTGACGACCACGGCGGAAGCGCCAGCCCGCACCAGACGTCGGATCGTCGTGTCGAGAACGGTTTTTCCGGCTATGGTGAAGAGCGGTTTGGGGGTGTGCTTGGTGTAGGGCATGAGCCGCGAGCCAAAGCCTGCGGCCAACACCATGGCTTTCATCGGTGGTTCATCCTGTCCTGGTAGCGCTTGATGGTGTCTGTGTAAAAAGCTATTTTTTCCTCATCTTCCGCTCCCTTGACACCATGCGTCGTAAAAAAGTTGCTCCCGTTCTCGAAATAGACCTTGGAGATGGCTTCAATGCAGTCCACTTCCCTGGCTTTGTACATCCTGTTGCCCAGTTTCTGTATATTTTTCAAACGATCATTGGCGGAGGTCGTATTTCTTGGATGTTTTTTAAAGTACTTGAGCACGACCCAGTAGGCTTCGAAGTAGGTTTTCAGAAATCTGGCGTGCAGTTTCAGTTTCCGAAATCCGGCCGACGTGATGTTATACGTTTCCGGAATGGTGGGGTGGGGGATGATGATGGCGTCGTCGATGAAGGCTTTGACGGTCTTGCGTACGTAATAGCCCGGCGTCAGATCCACATCAAAGGCAAACTCGTATTTGAAAAAGTCCTGGAGAAAGGCGTAATCGGCATGCAGGTCGGATGCGGAAAACTGGAAGGCATCCTTGTCGAGGATGATCAGGGCGGTAAAAGCCGCCGGAACGAAAAAGGCGATGCAATTGTTTTTGTAAAACTCCAGCACGGGTCTTTTATCCTGATTGACCTTGAATTCACACCGTTCGAAGGGTGTCGTCCGGTCTTCGGCCACCCGTTCCACGAGTTTGCGGTCGACGTATGATTCCAGGGCATTGTTCACGGCGTGCACATGGTTCATCAACAGGGTGTCGGCAATCTCCACCTTCTGCATGTTGAGGTGGTTGAGATAGATTTCCACATCCTCCAGCAATTCCCGGTAGGGCAGTCGTTTTTTCGTTCTGTTCAAAAGGGCGCCTGCCACCAGCGCATGGGGGGTTACGACCGTCACGGTGTTGATGGAATTGATGATGCGGTGTCCCAGATTGCGGCAAAGAGCGTTTTGCTCCTTTTGGGACATTTCGGCCAGGATGAGGTTTTCACGGGCGAGGATGGCGTTCAGCGATATGGGCTCGTTGAATTTGATGTAAATTTTTCCGTATCGGTTCTTGAGGAATTTTCTCGCATTGATAACCTGCAGAAAATTCTCATCCTTTTTCTGGCCGCCTTCGACTTCATGAAGATAGGAATTTTCTTCGAGAACACGGTCGTAGCCGATATACACAGGCGCAAACACGAGATCTTCGCAGGCACCGTTCTTGTAGGCGTTCATCAGGATGGATATGAAGCCGAGTTTGGGCATGATCAGCTTTCCGGTTCTGCTGCGCGTGCCCTCAATAAACACCTTCAGGTTGAACCCCTCCTCCAGCAGTTTGTGGATATATTCGCCGAAAACCTTGGCGTAAAGCACGTTGCCCTTGAATGTCCGGCGCAGGAAAAAAGCGCCCAGAGACCTGAACACCGGCCCTATCGGCCAGAAGGAGAGATTCTTGCCGGCAGCAACCAGGGGAACGGGCATATTTTTAATGTACATCAGGTATGGCAGCATCAGGTAGTCCACATGGCTTTTGTGGCAGGGTACGAAAACCAAAGGGCCTTTCTGAGCCATGGTTTTGACCCGATTCAATCCCTCCTCGTTGTAGTTGACGCCCTGGAACATGGCGTTGAGGATCCAGCCGACAGACACTTCGCCGAACCTGAGAAGGCCCGGGTTTTGTTTGGCCGCGATTTCGTCGAGATAGCCGTCGGCCTTCTTTCTGACCTTCCAAAGCGGGATGCCGCGTTTTTCGGCATGATGGTCCATAAACGCTTTCACGCGTTGGTTAGTGAGAATGCTTTCTTTGACTTCCTCGATCGACTTCCGCATGGGGCCGGTAATGCTTTGCCGGTGGCGATTGATTTGTAGCAGCAGGTTGCGCCGCAGCATCAGCGCCTGCTGTTCGTCGGACAGGTCACGGATGTCGGGGGCGGCGAGAAACTGTTTGAGGTTGAGCGGTATGGAGACTTCGTAAAAAATTTTTTCCGGTGTTTTGAACAGAATGGCCAGACGGCGCAACCGCCCGGGTCGGGATATCGAACCGAAAAGAATGTCCTTGATGGAAGGGATGGAACGGGCGGGCCTTTTACCGAAAGACATGATTTGCGGGACGATGTACACGGCTTTTGCTGTGGATTTCTGGTGTGTTATGAGAAATCTGATCGAATCGGTCTGCGCCTTCACGAAGCGGCGGTAAAACCCCCGCTTTTCCACCAGGGACATGAAGGCGCATTTTCCCTGCAGCAATTCCCGGGAGAAGTAGCCGTCCCGGTACGGATCCGGCAGCTTGTGATAGAGGAAAAGGGCATCCAGGGAAGAAAGGATGATTTTCAGCACGCGGGTTATCGGCTGCAGAATGAAAAAGCGGTAACCAAGGCCGATTTCGGGGACCGGGAGATGCCTGTGCCGATACCGCGTGTGAAAAAACAGGAAGTCGAATTTACTTTTGAATTTGTTCAGGTAAACGACGGTGGCATCATCGGGCAGCTTGTCGATGACAGCCAGCTGTTCTTCGTTGTCCTTGATGCCGCGGTAGAAAAGCGTGAGGAGCCAGGTTGTGGTGGCGCCTTTTTTCGAGGGCAGGTAGTAAAAAAAATGATCGTGCGTCTGCGATAAAAGCCTGTTGATCGCCGCCCTCAATCGTTGCCGTATGCCGCCGGCATTTGATTTTTTATTTGTATCCATAACGGGATTAGGGAAATATCAGATGGGATCTTTGTTTGCAATATTTTAAATTTAGACTTGCGTTACGAAAATGGCTATGATATTCCCAAAATCATTGAGAGAGAGTAAAAAAATAGATGGATAACTCATTGAAATAATAATGTAATTCCCTAAGGAGGTTGGTTTATGAAGACGTTGATTGGTGGAGCGGTGGCAGCTGTATTGGGCCTGATCGGCCTTTCCGTTTGGTTTGGAGCGTTTCTGCAGCTTCTGGCGGGTGCCCTGCCTCCTATGCTGCTTCTCGGTGGCGGCCTGGCCCTTTATCTGGGGTTTGACGAACTGAAGGACTCCTGGAAAAAGGACGATTCATCCTTTGAAGCGGCCGACGCATCCGATAACACCGAACAATATAAGCAAGAGATCGATGATCTGAAAAAAGAGATTGAAACCCTGAAAAAATAAGACGATTAAAAAGCATCGCGAGCCTGTTGCAACGGGGCCTGCACACCGCCGGTGTGCAGGCTTTTTTTGTGACTTATCCGGGGGACGCGCATGGCTGCATCCATCCCAGGCTGAAAGGCGTCTTTGAATGGGTACCTGTAAGGATCCGAGGGGCGAAGGATTCCAGGGGCCGAGGGTAAGACCTTGGAGAGGTCAGAGGCCAGATATCGGAAGTCAGAAATCAGAGGATTAACGCCCAATCAGCGCGCAGAACTCGAGGTGCATGCCGCTCAGCGCATGATGCTTTGAAATTGCCTTGCGCCATACGTTTTACTTTTCACATTTCACCTCTCGCATTTCACGATTTTTTTAATGGCTGTTGTCGCCGGTTTCAGTCGTAAAGATAATAGGAGCGGCTCATGCGTTCGAAGGCTTCGGTTTCATCCGTCCAGGATGCGACGACATCTTCAATATCGTCCAGGTTTTCGATGCGCTCACGGATATTTTTTCCCCCGAGAATGAGATCGATGGGCATTTTGTCGAATTCGTACTCATAGGGGGGCTGCTTCCATGCAAAGGCACCGGCGTGACAGGCGATCACTGCCTGAACCAGCAGCAGTGTCGTGGCATAGGGTCGGTACAGCGTCGTGTCCTGGGGGTGCAGCTGGAAGCCGTGGCAGAGGGCGCCCTTCCATTTATTGGCCGTGGGTTCAAAGGCGGTGCTCCTCAAGACGACGCCCGCAAGAACGGCATCACGGAGGAAGGCTTCGATGGCAACCGGGTCGATATAGGGGGCGCCGAACAGCTCAAACGGTTGGGTGGTCCCCCTGCCTTCTGACACATTGGTGCCCTCCCAAATAACCTGGCCGGGATAGACCACGGTCGAGGCGGGGGTAGGCAGGTTCGGGGACGGGGCGACCCAGGGGAGTCCGGTGGCCGGGAAGAGCATATCGCGTTTCCATCCGTTCATGGGCACAACCGTGAGGTCACATCCAATACCGTATTCGCGGTTGAACAGCCGGGCCAGTTCCCCCATGGTGAGTCCATGGCGCATGGGTATGGGGTAGCGCCCCACAAAGGAGCTGTATGCCGGCGACAGGCAGTTGCCCTCGACGGCAACCCCTCCGATGGGATTCGGGCGATCCAGCAGCAGCACTTTCAGCTTGTGTTCGCGCGCCTTTTCCAGACAATACGAAACGGTGTACATGAAGGTATAAACCCGGGTCCCCACATCCTGCAGATCCACAATCAAAACGTCGAGTCCGTCCATCATGCGCAGTTCCGGGACCCGTGTTTTACCGTAGAGGCTGAATACGGGAATCTTGAGGATTGGATCCGAAGTGTCTGCGGATTCGATCATGTTGTCCTGTTTCTCGGAGAAAAATCCGTGCTGCGGGGAAAAAAGCGACTTCAGGCGGCAGGGCAGCTGCGCGTCAATCAACAGGCGAGCATGCCGCAGGCGGCTGTCCACGGACGCCGGGTTGCACAGAAGTCCGACATTTTTTCCTTTCAGCCACGCCGGCGGAGATGCGATCAGATTGTCCAGGCCGGTACGCACACCTCTCATGATTCATCCACTCCCATAGACCGAGCGTTTGAGTTAGTGCCTATTTGCGAAATCCCATCATGTTTGCAAGAGATTTTGGTTTCGGATTGATGTTCGATATTATGATTTTTAGGTTTATCCGTGTTAGGTATCACAAAAACAGCACCGATGCCACATCCGCATGCATCTATACCCATTGACATGATTCTGTTCCGATTGAAACGTGTCACAGATAATCCTATTCGAAACGTTATTCTGGCAACGATTTTATTTGGGGTTGACACCCTAATAAATAGAAAATACAAAACAAGTTTATTCGAAGGAAGGGAAATTATTGATTTCGTTTGTCGGCGCGGCGTTCACCGCGAACCGGGCAAGCGGGAGGGACGCATTCGCGGCATGAATATCGATCTGAACGGCATCGTCGTCGTCACGGGGAACTATGGGAGCGGAAAGACAGAGGTCTCCGTGAACCTTGCGTTGGAGCGTCGCGCCAAGGGGATCGACGTGCGCCTGGCAGACCTGGACCTGGTCAATCCCTATTTCAGGACGCGGGAAGCCCGGCACCAACTGCGCCGTCACGGGATAGAGGTCATTCTGCCGCGGGAGCAGTACATGGCGGCCGATCTGCCGATTCTGGTTCGCGAAGTGGCCGGTGCCCTTCGCGAGCAGTCCGGCCTGGTGATCCTCGATGCCGGTGGTGACGATGCCGGTGCAACGGTGCTGGCTTCTCTGGCGGACCGGTTGCGGGACCTGCCGGTCAACATGCTTCAGGTTGTCAATCCGTTCCGACCCTTCACGGAATCAATAGCAGGATGCATTGCCATCAAGAAACAGATAGAAGCCGCGTCCAAAATGAAGATGACCGGTGTTGTCGGCAATGCCAATCTCATTGACGAAACCCTGCCGGAGCATATATACGACGGATACGAATTCGCCGCCGCATTCGCGTGCGAGTGCCACCTGAAGCTCGAGTTCATAACCGCGCCCGACAGCCTGGCGGCAGAGGTGGAAACCGGGCGCATGGCGTGCCCGGTGCTGAATATTAAAAGACAGCTTGTGCCGCCCTGGAAAGCGGCGGCAGCATTAACGTAAGGAGAGAAGACGATGGCCTATGATTACGCAATCGATATCGAGTACTGCAAGGGGTGCGGTTTATGCGTTGCCGTTTGCCCGAAAAATGTGTTGGAGCTATCCGAAAAGGTCAGTCCCAAAGGATATTTCCCGGCTTATCAGGCGCGGCCCGACGACTGCATTTACTGCGCGACCTGCTGCCGGATGTGTCCCGATGTGGCCATCACCATAGCAGAGAAAGAGGAGGTGTGAGCCGTTTTGCGCCGGCGACCGTCATCTTCATGCAACCTTATTTCAAAAGATCAACTGTCGATGGTCGACCCTAGCGGGACTCATCGACGGTGTTATCAACCTGGGAGGGAACCATGGCTAAAGTATTGATGAAAGGCAACGAGGCAATCGGGGAGGCGGCCATCCGGTCGGGATGCCTCAACTATTTCGCTTATCCCATAACACCGCAGTCCGAGGTCGCGGAATACCTGTCCAAAAGAATGCCCGAGGTTGGCGGCGTCTTTCTTCAGGGTGAAAGCGAAGTTGCGGTTTCCTATATGATATTTGGTGCTTCTGCGGCCGGAGCCAGAATTTTCACCACCTCCTCGAGTCCCGGTATCAGCCTGATGAGCGAGGGGATCAGTTACATAGCCGGCGCACAGTGTCCCGCCGTGTTCGTCAATATTATGCGGGGCGGACCCGGATTGGGCGGCATTCTCCCATCTCAGGCCGATTACTTCCAGGCCACCAAAAGTATCGGCCACGGCGATTTCAGGCTGCTGGTGATGGCCCCCGCCAGTGTCCAGGAGGCTGTGGAAATGGTTATGGATGCCTTCCCGCTGGCGGAAAAGTACCGTAATCCGGTGATGATCCTCGGCGACGGGCTCATCGGCCAAATGATGGAACCGGTGGAATTTCCCGAAACGCTTAAAAAAGAACCTCTGAACAACGACGCCTGGGCCACAAGCGGTATGGACACCCGCAAAAGCGATCAGCGCAACCTGGTAAAATCCCTTTTTCTGGACCCGAAGCAGTTGAACGACAACAACCTGGTGCTCAAAGCGAAATATGAAAAAATGAAGCGGGAAGAGGTGCGCTTCGAGGCCTACAACACCGACGTTCCCTACAAGGCGCTAATCGTCAGTTACGGCACCATGAGCAGGGTGTGCCGCACCGCCATCGACCACATGAAAGAAGCCGGCGTCGAGGTGGGCATGATTCGGCCGCAGACACTGTTTCCCTTTCCCGAGGAGGAGATCAGGAAAGCCGCGGATGTCGATCACTGCAGTGTCGTAGCCAGCATAGAAATGAGCATGGGGCAGATGATAGAGGACATCGAACGATCCGTTCGCGGAACCAAGCCGGTCAAGTGGTTCGGCAAGTGCGGCGGCGATGTCCCCACCCCGGAAGAAGTCATCGATTTCATGCACACGCTGCTGTGAGAGGCGGCCCGTTGACGCTTTTGTCATCATGCGCTTAAAAACACCTCACCTTAGGAAACAATAAAAGGCTGTAAGCCTTTGAAGGAGACGACAAATGGGAAAAACATTCGCTAGACCGGAGGCATTGTCCACACAGGTGACCCACTATTGCCCCGGGTGCACCCACGGGGTGATTCACAGGCTCGTGGCCGAAGTGATCGACGAACTCGGCATACGGGGGCGCACGGTAGGCATTGCACCCGTGGGATGTGCCGTTTTGGCATACAACTATTTCACCTTCGATTTCCAGGAGGCGGCTCACGGCCGGGCACCGGCGATGGCCACTGGCATTAAGCGTGTGCGCCCCGACCTGATGGTGTTCACGTACCAGGGTGACGGGGATCTGGCCAGTATCGGCATGGGAGAAATCATCCACGCAGCCAACCGGGGTGAAAAGTTCACGACGGTTTTCGTCAACAACGCCGTTTATGGAATGACCGGCGGACAAATGGCGCCGACCACCATGCCGGGGCAGCGAACCACCACCTCGCCATTCGGCAGGAAGGTCGAAGAGGTGGGCATGCCGATCAAGGTCGCCGAGCTTCTGGCAGCCTTGCAAACGCCCGCCTACATCGCCAGGCAGGCCGTTCTCAAGCCCAAGTACATCGTCAAGGCCAAGAAGGCCATCAAGAAGGCTTTTCAGTATCAGTTGGAAGGAAAGTGTTTCAGCCTGGTGGAAATCGTCAGCACCTGCCCGACCAATTGGGGGATGACGCCCCTGGAAGCCACTCAGTGGGCGGAAGAGAACATGTTGCCCTACTATCAACTCGGGGAACTCAAGACACCGGAGGACGAATAATGCAGAATGAAGTTCAATTTGCCGGCTTTGGCGGACAGGGCATCATGCTGATCGGTAAAATTCTCGCCCACGCCGCAATGGAGGAGGGTTTCGAAGTGTCATGGGTGCCTTCCTACGGACCCGAGATGCGTGGAGGGACGGCTTATTGTACCGTCGTGATCAGTGACCAACCCATCGGCTCCCCGGTCATCAGAAATCCGCGGCATCTGGTGGCGATGAACCGTCCGTCTCTGGAGAAGTTCGCTCCCGCCGTGAAGCCGGGCGGGACCGTGTTTATCAATGGGTCTTTGATCTCCGTGGACAGCGGCAGAGACGATGTCGACGAGCTGATTGTGCCGGTGGTGGAGATCGCCAAAGAGCTGGGAAATGTGAAGGCGGCCAACATTATCGCCCTGGCGGCTTTTGTGGCCAGAAGCGGCGTCGTCAGTATCGAAGCGCTCAAAGCGTCCGTGGCGGAGGAATTCGCCCATAAGCAAAAACTCATCCCGCTGAACATGAAAGCCATCGAGGCGGGGATCGAAGCTGCCAAAAAGGATTAATCCGGTCTCATGGTGAAATTGAAGGTTTCGGATTCCGTTTTGTCCATTGCCCCCTATGTTCCGGGTAAGCCCATGGCTGAGTTGGAACGTGAGCTCGGCATTTCGGAATCGATCAAACTGGCCTCCAACGAAAATCCGATGGGACCGTCTCCCCTGGTAAAAAAGGCGCTTCAGGATGCCATCGAAGCCCTCAACCGGTACCCGGACGGCGGCGGATGGGATCTGGTGCAGAAACTGTCGGTTAAATTGAGCGTTGCAGCGGATCAGATCGTTCTGGGAGCCGGTTCCGACGATATCATCGGGATGCTGACGCGCGCACTGCTGATGCCCGGTGACGAGGTCATCATTCCCAAGCCGTCATTCCTGATGTACGATATCATGGTGCGCAGTGCATCCGCGAAACCCGTCTACGTCCCTTTGAAAGATCTGGCAATAGATCTTGAGGGCATGGCCGCCGGGATCAGCAAAGAAACCCGCATGGTTTTTTTGACCAACCCCAACAACCCCACCGGAACCTGCATCGACAAGGATGCGTTCGAACGCTTTGTCAACGCCCTGCCCGCGGACGTGGTGATCGTTGTCGACGAGGCCTATGTCGAATTCGTGCGTGACTCAACCTGCGTGGAAAGCCTCCGGTATGTCGACGACGACAGGGCTCTGGTGGTGTTGAGAACCTTCTCCAAAGCGTACGGATTGGCCGGCCTGCGCATCGGTTACGGCATTATGCCGACGTACCTTGCATCGCTGCTGCACCGGGTGCGGCAGCCCTTCAATGTCAACTCATTGGCCCAGGCTGCCGCCTCGACGGCGCTTGATGACACCGCTTTTCTGGAAAAAACGGTGAAGCTGGTGCACACGGGGATAGACACCATTGCCGCCCGGATGGAAAAGATCGCTGTCAGGCATTTCCCTTCACAGGCCAACTTCCTGCTCATCGATGTGGGTCGGCGTGCCGACGAGGTTTACGAGCGCCTGCTGCGGGAAGGTGTCATCGTCCGATCGATGACGTCGTACGGCTTCCCCACGTACATAAGGGTAACGGCCGGGCTGCCGGAAGAAAATGAACGCTTTGTCGAAGCGCTCGAAGCGGTGCTGAAGGAATAAAGAGGTGCATCCCATGATCGTGACCATAGACGGTCCCGCAGGCGCCGGCAAAACAACTGTCAGCAGGATTCTTGCACGGCGCCTGGGATACCGCTATGTGGACACCGGAGCGCTTTACCGGGGCATTGCATTTGCCGCCACAAATGCCGGGATAGACCCGGCGGACGACAAAGGGCTGGAAAAGATGCTCGCCGGCATGAAAATCGGTTTCACGGTGCGGGAGGGAAGCACCCGGCTGATGCTGAATGAAAAAGACATCACCGATAGGATCAGAACACCGCGGATCGCCATGGCCGCATCGGCTGTATCGGCAAGGCCGGTTGTGAGAAAGTTTCTGCTGGACATCCAGCGTGAACTGGGAAAAGAAAAAAAGGCCGTGTTCGAGGGACGTGACATGGGTACGGTGGTCTTCCCCCAGGCCGACGTCAAGTTTTATCTGGACGCTTCGGTTCAGATGAGGGCGGCGAGACGTTTCAGGGAATTCGAGGGAGAAAGCGGCCAGAGTATGGAGGCGGTGGAAAACGACATCCGGCGTAGAGACGAAAACGACAGCAACCGGTCCCTAGCCCCGCTACGCAAGGCTGACGACGCCATCGCCATCGATTCCACCGACATGACCATCGATCGCGTGGTGGAAGCGATGTACCGCCATGTGTCGAAGCTGTCGGGGGGTGATTGAGGGCTTTTAGGGACAGAAAGCAGGTTCTCAAGCCTGGCGGGTCAGGTTCCCTGCATCGGTGTCGAATCCGAAAATCGTTCAATTTAGTAAATTATAGCTTGAATTATGTTCAATGGACTGTTATCATTCCTAGGTTAAGGTATGTATTAGAAGAGTTCAAAATCGGCTAAGGGGGTATTTTTTTTAATGGAAGAATTTGTGGAAAACGACTCTACCAAGGAAGTCATGAATGAAGAGCCTGCCGAGGTATCACAGGATGCGCAGGGCGTGGAAAAGGATGCGGGGGCATCACTTGAAAGCCTGGACGAGGACCAGAGCATGGAAGAGATGATGGACATATATGAGGAGAGCTTTAAAAGGTTCGCCGAGGGCGAAGTCGTCATCGGAAAAATCATATCTGTCGATAAGGATCATGTTCTCGTCGATATCGGATACAAATCCGAAGGGCAGATAAACATTCATGAATTCAAGGACGAGCATGGAGACATAAAAGCCGGGGTGGGCGATCCGGTAGAAGTTATGGTGGAGTGGTGGGACGACGAAAACGAAGTCGTCATGCTTTCCAAGGAAAAAGCAGCCAAGGTCAAGGTGTGGGAAGACATCAAGAAAACCCATGATGCCGATGGAACTGTCGAGGGCGTCATCACGAATCGGGTCAAGGGGGGCTTTTCCGTCGACATCGGTGTGCAGGCTTTTCTGCCCGGCTCCCAGGCGGATCTCAGACCCATCCGTAATCTTGACGACATGGTCGGCAACACCTATGAATTCAAGATACTCAAGTACAACCGCAAAAGAAGTAACATCGTTCTGTCCCGAAGGGTCATCCTGGAAAAAGAGCGCGAGGAGAAACGCGCCGCTACGCTTGCCTCCATTCAAGAAGGCAGCGTCGTGGACGGGATCATCAAGAACATCACCGAGTACGGTGTGTTCGTCGACCTGGGGGGCGTGGACGGTCTGCTGCACATTACCGATATCAGCTGGGGGCGCGTGAAACATCCTTCCGAGATGTTTTCCATCGGCGATGAGATCAAGGTCAAGGTTCTCAATCTCGATCTGGAAAAGGAGCGTGTTTCCCTCGGTATGAAACAACTCACCGAGGATCCCTGGCTTTCGGCCGCCGAACACTACCCGGTGGGCGCCCGCGTCACCGGAAGGGTGGTCAGCCTCACGGACTACGGCGCATTCGTCGAATTGGAAGAGGGGATCGAAGGGCTGATACACGTATCGGAGATGTCCTGGACGCGTAAGGTCCGCCATCCTTCGAAGCTGGTTTCCGCCGGGGAATCGATCGACGCCGTCGTTCTGGACATCAAGCCTGACAACCGCCGCATCTCTCTTGGTATGAAACAGGTGGTCCCCAATCCGTGGGACGTCATCAGCGAGAAATATCCGGTGGGCACGACCATCGAAGGTAAAATCAAGAACATCACCGATTTTGGACTGTTTATCGGCATTGACGAAGGCATAGACGGACTCGTTCACATATCCGACATTTCCTGGACGAAGCGCATCAAGCATCCCTCCGAGCTTTATAAAAAAGGCGATGTGATCCAGGCGATCGTTCTGGAAATCGACAAGGATAACGAGCGGTTTTCACTCGGCATCAAGCAGCTGCAGGCCGATCCGTGGGAGACGGTCGGCGAGCGGTATGAAGTCGGCAAAGAGATCACCGGAACCGTCACCAACGTCACCGATTTCGGGATTTTCATCGAACTCGAGGAAGGCATCGAAGGACTGGTTCACGTATCGGAAATCAGCAAGGAAAAAATCAAAACGCCTGTTGGGATGTTCAACATCGGCGATGTGATTACCTCCAGGGTGATGAACATCAACAGTGACGAAAGAAGAATCGGCCTTTCCATCAAGCGCATGGAGATCGAGGATGACCAGGAGCTGCTGACGGAATACGTCAACAACATGGGACCGGCCACCTCTTCATTCGGTGAAATCCTTCGGGAAAATCTACAGGAAAAACTGAACGACGAATAACATCGCCTTGGGGCAATGTTATGTGACGCGGCTGCGCCGCTATGAATAAAAGAGCTCCGGC
The DNA here is from genome assembly GCA_022340465.1 of Deltaproteobacteria bacterium. Lineage (NCBI taxonomy): Bacteria > Pseudomonadati > Myxococcota > Myxococcia > Deltaproteobacteria bacterium. The sequence continues at coordinate 35,934 of JAJDNW010000074.1, forward strand.
GGCGACACCCGCCGGAGCTCTTTTGTTATGTTCACCAGAAGACATCCCTACCTGTTTTTTTTGATGATATGCTGCACCATGTTGAGTGCGGCGGTCATCATTGTATCCTTCCTGGTGGTAAAAGGTTTGGAAAAGACCGATTTTTCAGATCTCATCGTCGAGAACGAAGGCGGCCAGGTCGGTGTCGTGGAAATAAAAGGGGTTATCGCCGATTCCGCCGAAACCATCCGCTTGATCAAACGGTTCCGCGAGGATGACGCCATCAGGGCCATCGTGCTGCGGGTTGAATCCCCCGGAGGGGTCGTGGGGCCTTCGCAGGAGATCTATCGCGAGATCGAAAAAACGGTCCTCGTGAAGAAAGTGATTGCCTCCATGGGATCGGTGGCCGCTTCCGGAGGATACTACGTATCCGCCGCCGCTGACGGTATCATCGCCAACCCCGGTACGATTACGGGAAGCATCGGGGTTATCATGGGTTACACCAATTTCGAAGGCTTGCTCGATAAAATCGGCCTTACCCCGGTGGTCATCAAAAGCGGCGAATTCAAGGACATGGGGTCTCCCACCCGCAAGATGACTCCCCAGGAAAGGAAAACCCTGCAATACTTCGTCGATCAGACCCACCGGCAATTCGTAGCGGCGATCGCCAAGGGGCGTGACATGGAACTGTCCGCGGTGGAGAAACTGGCCGATGGACGCATATACACCGGTGAGGAAGCCCTGAAACAGGGCCTCATAGATCGCCTGGGCAACCTGGAAGACGCTATCGAGTGGGCGGGAAGACTGGCCGGGGTCGAAGGAAAGATATCCGCCGTCTACAAACGAGAAGAGAAGTTCTCCTTTTTGAAATACCTCTCTGAATCCGTTCTCAACGACCTTATCTCAAAAATCGCGGGAAACGGCCTGCAGGGGGGCTACATTTACAGGCCCGGCGGCGAATAATTCAGTAACTGCGGGCCGAATAACCAATTATCAATATCCAATTTTCAATAATCAAGTTTGCCGTCGGCTGGATATTGATCATTCGTTATTGGTTATTGGAAATTCGAATGTTCAGCCAGAAAAGAGAAAAGATGCAGGTGCATTACCCAGCTTGATTTGAAGTGTACTAGTAGAAGACACTCACATCCCCCAATCCCTCCCGCAGCACTTCCGGTTCGTCCATGATCAGCGAAATCACGCTCGAGGGGCTGCCCGGTACCGGCCCGCCGTCGATCACCAAATCCAGCTGGTTACCGAGATGATCCTGAATCAGGGAAGGGTCGTGCAGGATGCCGTGTTCGGGAAGACTCGCACTGGTGGAAAGGATGGGATTGCCGAGCTGTTGAATGAGCGCAATGCATATCCGGTTGTCGGGGACACGAATGCCGGCGGTTTTACGCTTGGTCAGCATCATTTTGGGGACCATTTTGGATCCCTCCAGGATAAAGGTGTACGGCCCGGGCAAAAGACGCTTCATGGTCCGGTATGCATAATTCGAAACCTTGGCGTAGCGACTGATATTTTTCAATCCCGAACAGATAAAACTGAAGGGCTTGTTCTTGTTGCGCTTTTTTATCCGGTAAATTTTTTCGATGGCCTTTTTATTCATGATGTCGCAGCCGATGCCGTAATAGGTGTCGGTCGGGTAGGTGATGATGCCGCCCTGCTTGAGAACTTCCGCCACGTTGCGGATGAGTCTTTCTTGCGGATTTATGGGATTGATGTTGATCAGCATGAGAATTTGGCGTTTACTATGGCGGTGGGTGCATGTCAAGAAATGATTGCCAATCACCACGACATCTGGTATTGGGTGGGCAACTTTACACCCAATATGGTATGCTTCGAAACGGTTTAGACGGTATGGCCCGCAAGCCAACGCCGGCGCCCGGGCGGTGTCGAGGCTCCATTACCATCGAGACAGGAGGACATAATGCTGGAGAACGCCCCCGAAGAGGCATATTCGTTCGATGATGTTTTGCTGATACCGAGTTATTCCGCTGTATTACCCAGAGATGTGGGGGTTAGCACCCGCCTCACAAAGAATATCGATTTGAGCATTCCTATTGTCAGCGCGGCAATGGACACCGTTACCGAAGCGCGCGCCGCCATCAGCATGGCGCGGGCCGGCGGCATCGGATTCATCCACAGGAATATGAGCATCGAGACCCAGACTCTGGAGGTGGATCGCGTCAAGAAGTCGGAAAGCGGAATGATTGTCGATCCGGTCACGATACACCCCGAAAAAAAGGTCAAAGCCGTTCTCGAATTGATGAAAAAATACAGAATTTCGGGGGTACCGGTTACGGAAGGCGACAAACTGGTGGGCATCGTGACCAACCGGGACCTGCGTTTCGAATCCGACACCGAAAAGAAAATCTCCGAGGTCATGACCAGCAACAACCTAGTCACCGTTTCGGAGGGCATCCCCCTGGAAGAATCCAAGAAGCTTCTCCACAAGCACCGCATTGAAAAGCTCCTGGTGGTCGACAAAAACGGAAAGCTTACCGGGATGATTACGATCAAGGACATCGAGAAAATCAAGAAGTACCCCAACGCGTGCAAGGACAGCATGGGGCGTTTGCGCGTGGGCGCCGCCGTCGGCGTGGGCGAAGACATGCAGGAAAGGGCGGAAAATCTGCTGCGCGCAGGTGCGGACGTCATCGCCATCGACACCTCCCACGGCCATTCTGAAAATGTCATCCGCGCCGTAAAGATTCTCAAAGGCGATTTCAAGGATATCGAGATTGTGGCCGGGAACGTGGCCACGGGCAAAGGCGCGCAGGATCTCATCGAGGCCGGCGTCGATGCGGTCAAGATCGGTATCGGCCCCGGGTCCATCTGCACCACACGCATCGTGGCCGGGGTCGGCGTTCCTCAGATGACGGCCATCATGAACTGCCGGGAGGCCTCGGAAAAAAGCGGTGTGCCGTTGATTGCGGACGGCGGCATTAAATTTTCCGGTGATATTGCCAAAGCCATCGGCGCCGGCGCGCACACCGTTATGGTCGGCGGCCTGTTTGCCGGCACCGAGGAAAGTCCCGGGGAATCCATCTTCTATCAGGGCAGAAGCTACAAGGTCTACCGGGGAATGGGATCTCTGGAGGCTATGAAGAAGGGCAGCAAGGACAGGTACTACCAAGGCGAGGATGAGGATGACGAAAAACTGGTTCCCGAGGGAATCGTCGGGCGCGTGCCCTACCGGGGGACACTCGCTTCCAACATCCATCAGCTGGTGGGGGGACTCAAGGCCGGCATGGGCTACCTGGGATGTGTCACGATCGAAGAACTGCGGCAGAAAGCCCGCTTCATAAAAATCAGTGCCGCCGGCCTCCGCGAGAGTCATGTGCACGACGTGATCATCACCAAGGAAGCGCCTAACTACCGGCTGGATTAATATGCCCTACGGAAAGAGGGTTCGAGGGCTCCATGGAAAAGCTCATAGCTGATAGTAAGTAGGTCATAGCCTGCTATCAGCAATTAGCTATGACCTGTAAGCTTATTTTCACTTGACCCCCTGAGGCCCTTGGATCCTTGGCTCCAAGCCTTCGGTCTTGACCGAAGGCGCATGGCTTTCCTTTCTCAAATCAGACGTATGATTAGATGTCGACCATGAATAACAAAAACACAAATTTCGTTCACCTCCACGTCCACACCCAGTACAGCCTTCTGGACGGCGCCATCAGGCTGGACCAGCTGTTCGACCGCACCAGGGAGCTGGGAATGGAGTCCGTGGCCATTACCGACCACGGGACCATGTTCGGCACCATCGAATTTTATGAAAAGGCCTTGAAGGCCGGCGTCAAGCCCATTATCGGTTGTGAATGCTATGTCGCCCCCCGCACGATCGACGACAAAACCCCCGAGGATCACCGTGGACTGACGCACCTGATCCTGCTCTGTGAGAATCAGGAGGGCTACCGGAATTTATGTAAGCTGGCGTCCATCGCCCGCATCAGGGGATTCTACCACAAACCGCGCATCGACCACTCGCTGTTGAAGGCGCACAGCTCGGGGCTGATCGCCCTGACGGCCTGCCTGCAGGGTGAAATTCCGCGACTGCTCCGCAAGGGCGACAGCGAAGCCGCGGATGCGGCGGCCCACCGGTTTCTGAACATTTTCGGGGAGGGCAACTTTTTTCTGGAGGTGCAGAACAATGGCATCGACGTCCAGGAGACGGTCAACAGGTCCCTGTTCGAGATGAGCGACCGGTTGTCGATCCCGCTCGTCGCCACCAACGACTGCCATTATCTGAATGCCACCGACGTGAAGGCCCACGATGCGCTGCTGTGCATTCAGACCGGTAAGACGATTCAGATGTCGGAGCGTTTGAAATTCGGTACGGACCAGCTCTACTTCAAGGCCGGGGAAGATATGGCCGCTTACTTTGCCGATCGGCCTGAAGCGCTCGCCAACACGGTCGCCATCGCCGGACGCTGCCAGGTGGAATTCGATTTCAACACCTACCACTTCCCCAGGTTCGACACACCACCGGGACAGGACGAAGCCGTGCTTTTCGAAGAGAAGACGCGCAAGGGGTTCCAGCGTATTCTCGAGCAGGCCCGCCGGCGGAATCCGGACCTCGACGAGCGCGTCTATCTGGAACGGATCGAAAAGGAAATCGCTCTGATCAAGGAGATGGGTTTCCCCGGGTATTTCCTGATCGTGGCCGACTTCATCGGTTACGCCAAGGAAAACGACGTCCCCGTGGGGCCCGGCAGGGGCTCGGCCGCCGGAAGCCTGGTCGCCTATTCGCTCGGCATCACCAATCTCGATCCCATCGAACACGGCCTGATTTTCGAGCGCTTCCTGAACCCGGCCCGCCAGAGCATGCCGGATATCGACGTGGACTTTTGCATCAACGGCAGGGAGCGGGTGTTCAAATACGTGGTTGAAAAGTATGGTGGCGGTGAAAAGGTCGCCCAGATCATCACCTTTGGAAAACTGAAAACCCGGGCGGTCATCCGTGACGTGGGCCGCGCCCTCGACATACCGCTGAGCGAAGTCGACGCCATTGCCAAAATGGTTCCCGATGTTCTGAATATCAGCCTCGACGATGCCCTCGAGCAGGAACCCAAGATCATGGCTTTGGCGGAGCAGAAACCGGAGATCGCGGAGTTGATCCAGATTTCGCGTGTGCTGGAAGGCTTGCCGCGCCATGCATCGACGCACGCCGCCGGCGTGGTTATATCCGACAAACCGCTGGTGGAGTATCTTCCGCTTTATACCGGAAAAAAAGAAGAGGTGGTCACCCAGTTCGATATGAAGGTCGTGGAGAAAATCGGCCTGGTCAAGTTCGATTTTCTGGGCCTGCGCAACCTGACCGTCATCGACAACACTTTGAAACTGATTGCGAGCCAGAAGAAGAAGGTGCCGGATCTGGAGACGCTGGACTTCACCGACGCGGCCACCTATCGGCTGCTGGCTTCGGGCGACACCACCGGCGTTTTTCAACTGGAAAGCTCGGGAATGAAGGATCTCTTGATCCGTATGCGGCCGGAATGCTTCGACGATGTCATCGCCCTTGTGGCGCTCTACCGACCGGGGCCCCTCGACAGCGGCATGGTGGACGATTTCGTTTTACGCAAACACGGCAAAAAGAAGGTCGAATACCTGGTGCCCGAACTTGAGCCCCTGCTGAAGGAAACCTACGGTGTCATCGTGTACCAGGAACAGGTCATGAAGATCGCCGGCGTGCTCGCCAGCTACGAAATGAGCGAGGCCGATGACCTGCGCAAGGCCATGGGAAAGAAGATCCACGAAATCATGGCCAAGCATCGCGAACGCTTCATTGACGGCGCCGAAAAAAACGGTATCGATGTCCAGAAAGCCGCACAGATATTCGACCTCATCGCCAAATTCGGCGGATACGGGTTCAACAAGTCGCACAGCGCCGCCTATGCGCTCATCGCCTTCCAAACGGCCTATCTCAAAACGCACTACCCGGTGGAATTCATGGCGTCGCTGTTGACCAGCGAGATGCACTCCTCGGACGGCGTCGTCAAATACATCTCCGAATGCCGCAACCACGACATCGAGGTGCTGCCGCCCGACATCAACGAAAGCGACATTGCTTTCACCGTATCCGCAGGAAAGATCAGGTTCGGGCTCGTGGCCGTTAAAAACGTCGGCGAGGCAGCCATCGAATCGATTCTCGCCAGCCGAAAGGAGGGCCGCTTCGAGTCCCTGTATGACTTCTGCCAGCGGGTGGACCCCGCCAAGGTCAACAAGGGCGTTCTAGTGAGCCTGATCAAGTGCGGCGCTTTCGACTGCACCGGGGCGGCGCGCTCCTGTCTCCATTCCGCCCTCGAAGACATAATGGATTACGGACAGACCATTCAGCAGGAAAAGGCGGATCCCCAGATGGGACTTTTCGACGTCTGCACAGAATCCCAGGGCATCAATCGCCCGCCGCTTCCCAACGCCGATGAGTGGGATGAAAAACAGCTGTTGTCCATGGAAAAAGAAGCGCTGGGATTCTACATAACCGGGCACCCGCTGAATCGCTATGGTGCCATTATCGAAAAATTCACCAATGCGGACATCCTGGGAATCAAGGACCTCGACGATGCCGCCGTGGTGCGCATTGCCGGCATCGTGACCAACAGCAAAGTGATCAGAACCAAAAAGGGCGACCTCATGGCTTTCGTGACAATGGAGGACATGAACGCTTCAACCGAAATTGTCGTCTTCTCCTCCGTGTATGCCGAGGCCAACCAGCTGCTGACCGACGACAACCCTGTCCTGGTGGAGGGCCGGGTCCAAAAGGATGAAAATTCGGTGAAAATCATTGCCGACAAAATCGTGTCCATCGAAAAGGCCGAGGAGACCTGGACGGCCAGTATCCACCTGAATCTTGAAGTGACGAGAATCGACCGGGGGGTGCTGGAGGCCCTGCAGGGCATCCTGAAGGCGCATGCCGGTCCGTGCGCCGCCTATCTGCATTTGAGGAACCCCGAGAATGCCGAGGCGGTGATCGCGTTGCCTGAATCCCTGAAACTGAAGGCCGGCGGCGCCCTGAAAAAGGATGTCGCCGCGCTGCTGGGCTATCAGGCGCTCGAGACGCTGTGCGACAAGGCCGGCAGTTCCATAAAACGCAACCATGCAAAAGCGAAATGGAGGGCTGCGCGTGCATGAAAAAAAAGACCATATTTTCCCGGTACTGCTTGCCGGCGGTTCGGGAACGCGCCTGTGGCCGGTATCCAGGGAACTGTACCCGAAACAGCTGGTCAACTTCATCGATGAGGACTCACTGGTCCAGGGGACCATCCGGCGCCTTGCCCCGGTGCTGGACCGGGAAAACGTGCGCATTGTCTGCGGGCAGGAGCACTTCAGCGAAACGGGGAAACAGCTGTCCGAACTGGGCATGAGACCGGAAGACAAAATCATACCGGAACCATGCGGACGCAACACGGCGCCCGCCATTTTGCTGGCACTGCTGAACATACTGCGGGAAGATGCGGACGCAACCCTGTTCGTTTTTCCCGCCGACCATGTCATTCGCGATGTCGACCGGTTTCACGACCACTTAAACAGGGCGGCATCGCTGGCCGACCAGGGGTTTATCGTTACCTTTGGCATCAAACCGACCTATCCCGAAACCGGCTACGGATACATCGAAGGCAGGGACGCTGTTGACCGGCGTGCGTTATCCATCGAACGCTTCGTCGAAAAACCGGACCGCGACACTGCCGCGGCCTATATCCGGGCGGGCAATTTTTTCTGGAACAGCGGCATGTTTGCTTTCAAGGGTAGGGTGATGGCCGATGAGTACAGACGCCTGGCGCCGGACATGCTGCAGACAATGAAGGCGCTTCTCGACAAAGGCCGGCCGATAAAAGAGGCCGAATACCAAAGACTGCCGAATATTTCCTTCGATTGCGCCATCATGGAGAATACGTCGCAAGGGGTGGTGCTGCCTTCCGATTTCGGGTGGAGTGACATCGGGTCCTGGAAATCGCTCTACGATTTTTTACCCAAGGATGCAGACAACAACGTGATCGGCGGTGATGTGGTGGTGCAGCATGCGACCAACTGCTTCATCCTGGGGCATGACCGATTGATAGCCGCCAACCACATCGATGGGGTAGTCATCGTGGAAACATCGGATTCCGTTTTTGTCTCAGACCTTGAACACAGCCGCGACGTCAAGGAGATTGTCGGCACTCTCAAACATCAGCGGCGCCGGGAGTACCAGAAGCACAACGCCGAAAACCACCCCTGGGGGCGCAGCACGCTGCTTGAAGACAAGGACGATCTGAAAATCGTCAAAAGGTATATCACGCCGGGATCGACCTATCGCGAGTCGTTCCGAGGAGACCTGCTGTGGCATGTCCTGGTGGTCGAGGGCCGGGGCGTGTTCATGCTGAACGGCAGGCGTGTTTCCGTGGAACGGGGATATTCCGAATCGGTGGTGAACCCGGTGCGCATGTCTTTGGAAAACACCTCCCAGGCTCCCCTTTTGATTCTAGAGACCAGGGTTTTAACTGCAACTCAGGAAGGTGAGAAGATCAGACGGTGAGAAAGGGCTGTTGCCTGTGGTCGGTGGCCGGTAATGGATCGAAAGCCACGGACTACATACCACGGGCGACAGGTTTTAGCCGGGAATGAACTTCTTGACCTGCTGGTTGATGCAGAAATAGATCTCCTCGTCAGATCCGTATATGTCCACGGTGTCCTTGTGATTGATAACCTGCTCGATGACGAAGGCGGTGACATAGATGCTGACAACGTGAGGGTTGTTGATGAGGCCTCTGAAAGGCGCTATCTGGTAATCGATATCGAAGTCTTCCGCACGGGTTAGTTTGTCGAGGCAACCGTTGATCTGTTTTTCAAGACCGTTCTTGTTGGTGGTCTCGACGAGTTTGCTCTCAACAAGCTTCATGGCGATGGCGTTGCTCAAGGGATCGATACATTCGATGACCGCCTTGATGGCAAACCGCCGGGCGCGCTCCTTTGATGACTCTATCCGCGAAAGTATGCTCGCTTCACGACTACTGGGTCGAAAAACCTTGGACATGGTTTCCACCTATAATTTCAGGAGAGTGCGAATGGACACCGGTACTCTCATTTTCGAATGTAGCGCATCATAATGTCCGTCCGTTCCAATTGCAAGAAAATAATGCATTGTTGAGAACAATTGGGTCCAAGGATTCGAGCGAAATAGAGATGAGCCCATAGCCGAAAGATCATAGCTCATGGCTTGTGCTATTAGAGTGGTTGTGAGAAAAACGCTTCGAATGGCGTGCAGGGCCTTCCCTGATATTTTCAAGGCGGTTGAATGCCACGCGGTGCATGGTTTGATTAATTTTTCGTGAAAATCCATATTAATGAGGCAAGGGTATTTACAACAAAAATGGGATCTACTATAATTGAACCCTGGGCGCCGGGTTTATTGCATCCTAAAATGTAAGCCTTTGTATTTTCAAACGGTTATGACAAGAATTGCGTGGCTGAATTATGCCTGTTTACGAATATACCGCTCTCGACTCGAAGGGCAAATCGGTAACCGGGATCATCGACGCCGACAGCGCGACGGCCGCCCGCCAGAAGCTCAGGACTTCCAAGACCTTTCCCACCGCCATCAAAGAGAGCGCCGACACCGGTGCCAGGGTGGAAAAAGAGAGGCCCGCCGTTTTTTCTCTGTTCTCACGCGTAAAGCAGTCCGACCTGTCCATGATGACGCGTCAGATGGCTACCCTGCTGGGGGCCGGTTTCCCTCTGGTTTCGGCCCTGGACGCTCTCATTTCCCAGACGCGCCACAAACCGTTTAAAAAAATCATGGTCCAGATCAAGGATTCAATCGTGGAGGGCAACAGCTTTGCCGGCGCTCTGTCGAAATTTCCTCATGTCTTTTCCGGGCTCTACACCAACATGGTGCGGGCCGGAGAAACATCGGGGACCCTGGAGATCGTCCTGGATCAGCTGGCGGACATAACGGAGAAACAGCAGGCGCTCAAGAGCAAAATCCGGACTGCTCTTGCCTATCCGGTGCTCATGCTGTGCATCGGGATCATCGTGCTTTTCCTTCTGCTGACGTTTATCGTACCGACCATAACGTCCATTTTTACGGACATGAATCAGGTGTTGCCGGCCCCCACCAGGGTGTTGATCGTTGTCAGCGCTTTCTTAAAAAAATTCTGGTGGCTGGTCCTGATCGCCTGCGGGCTGGTCGCCTTCGGTATCAGGAGTGCCAGGAAAACAAGCAGGGGGCGCTACGTCTTCGACAAGACGGTGTTGCGCCTGCCCCTGTTTGGGCCGGTGTCGCGGAAATTGTCGGTGGCAAGATTCTCCCGGACCCTTTCCTCTTTGCTGAGAAACGGCGTCACCATGCTGGCATCCATGGAAATCGTAAAAAATATCACCGGCAACAGCTTGATATCCAGGGCCATCGAAGATGCCACCGAGGATATAAGCAAAGGGCAGGGGCTGGGTATTTCTCTGAACCGATCGGAGGTGTTCCCCGATCTTGCCATTCAGATGATCCAGGTGGGTGAGCAGAGCGGAGAACTGGAGGCGATGCTGGATAAAATGTCCACGGTATACGAAAACGAGGCCGAAGCCAGCATCCTCAGCATGACTTCCCTGCTGGAACCTCTCATGATTTTAGGCATGGGGGTGATCATGGGGTTTATCGTTCTGTCCATCTGTCTTCCGATATTCGAAATGAATCAGCTGGTCGGATAAATGCGCGTGCCACGCATTTATTGAAGCTAGGAAATGCCTTTATACCATATGGAGGATTAATGAATTCAACAATAAATCATAGGGTTAGCAGCAACCTCGGTTTTACGCTAATCGAATTGATGGTGGTGATCGTCATTCTGGGAATTTTGGCCGGCCTCATCGTTCCCAGGATCATGGGAAGGCCGGAGGAGGCCAGACAGATGAAAGCCAAAATGACCATCGAAAGTCTGGAGACCAGTCTGCGTCTCTACAAGTTGGACAACGGCTCCTATCCCACCACGGAGCAGGGACTGCAGGCGCTCATCGAAAAGCCCGATACGGGCAACATACCCAAGCGGTGGCGGGAAGGCGGCTACCTGGAAAAAGGCAGGGTTCCCAAAGACCCCTGGGACAACGAGTTCGTTTATCTGAGTCCGGGGGTGAACGGGGATTTCGACATCGTATCCTACGGTGCCGACGGCGTTGCCGGAGGGGAGGGCAAGGATAAAGATATCAGCAACTGGGAACTGGAGTGACCAGTCCAATCGAGAGGGTCGTGCAAACGGTCGAAAAGGGCCACGAAACGCTTCGGGAGGACGGGTACACACTGATAGAGCTTGTAGTGGTCATTGCCCTTATTTCCATTGTCTTCTCTGTGGCCATGCCCCGCTTCAGGGACAATGTTCTCGTCGACCAGAGAAAAAAAACGGCACGCTGGCTCATTACCCAGGCGCACCATCTTAAGCAGCAGTCCGCCCGCGAAAAGAAGACCTACATCCTGCATGTCGACGTGGATGCCGGCAAACTGTGGGTTTCGACTCCGGATATGGAGGATGCGGCGCTCGAGAAGGCCGAAAAAGAAGCCTTTTTGTTGAAGGGAGACGTGTCCGTCGTGGATGTGGAATATCCGGTGAGGGGCAAGGTCAGCACGGGACGGGCCGACATCTATTTTTATGCCAAGGGCTATTCCGACAAAGCCCTGATCCACATGCAGCAAGGCACCGACCGACAATTTTCGTTTCTTTTCGAGCCCTTTCTGCCGTATGTCGAGTATGTTGAAGACTATGCTGAATTTGATGACTGAACCGACGGTCTGTTTCCGGAAAGGGCCCCTTTCTATACCCCCGCGACGCGCCACAGACAGGCGCCACGGCTTCACCCTGCTCGAAGTGATGGTGTCCCTTGCAATTATCGCCATCGCTCTCCTGGCGATCTACGGTAATTTCTCCCGCACGCTTTCCATGAACATCGAGCAGAAATTTAACGCCATGGCGCCTTTGCTGGCCGCTCAGGTTATCGCCGATTTCGAGAGCCGGCCTGCCGATGAAATGACGGATGACAGCGGTGATTTCGGAGTTAAATTCGACGGGTATACCTGGAAGGCGTCGGTCGAGAGTGTCGAAACGCAAACCCTGGGAAGCATCGCCGACGACTTGCGCACCATTGACGTGATCGTCTCTTTTGGGGAAGACCAAAGGGCTTTTGAGTGCAAAACGTTGCGATT
>JAJDNW010000075.1 GCA_022340465.1 Deltaproteobacteria bacterium
AATTCAAGGATCGGGGAGTTTTAGCTTAAAACCCTTGTCATCCCTGTGCAGGCGGGGATCAAGAGAGCGATTAGCCATATGCCCTGGATCCCCGCCTGCGCGGGGATGACGGGAAAACACTCCGATGGCTCAATTAATTAAAGCCTCCCGCGTTGCCGGGTTCACCGCACCTGCGGCGTCAAATGTCACGCCACATGCCGAACAACTTCTTTTTTCAGCCCATATAGATCGCCCACGATAAAATTCGCAGCGTGTGTGTAGAGAACATCGGCCCACTGTGTTTTTGTGTTTGCAAACAATTTCCACGTCATGCCCCTCATGGGAAGGGAAACCCGCAGTCACACATCCAATTGCACCGGCCCCGATAACCGCAACGCGTGGACGTACCAACGTCATGGCTGTATGCCGTACTGAATCCATTTCTGCTTTGGCTCTTTAAATAATCAACGTTATTACACAGGAAATACATGGTCCATTTTCATGACAAGTCAACGAGAAGGTTGACTACTCACTCCCCTCATCGTCACCGACATTAGGCGTTTTGCCAGAGCATAGAATATTGATGGCGACAACCTCTACTTCACCCTTTGTTTCAGCATAATGAGGGTATTTGGAATCAAAATACAGACAGTCTCCCTCCTCCATATCGACGACATGATCGCCGATCCGCATAGTCAAGGCCCCCTTCATGATGAAAAGAATTTCTTCCCCATCATGAAAAAAATTTTCGCTTCGTAGGCGTTTTCCTTTTTCCGCCCTAATGATGTAAGGATCCATCATTCTGTTAGGATAATGGGGGGCGAGGGGGATGTAGCTGTAGCCGAATTTTTTGTGGTCCGAGGCAAAGGTGAGGCGTTGGTTATTTTTTATAAGCGTGTAGATTTCCTCTGTGGGTTCGTTTGTAAAAAGATCATTTACAGCAATCCCCAACGCATGGGCGACCCTGTTCAAGGTTGAAACCGGTGGTGCTGTGTGGGATTTTTCCATTTTGGAAATATAGCTTTTAGTCATGCCAATGGCTGTTGCAAGATCCTGCTGAGTCATCTTGCGTTCCATGCGCAACTTCCGGATTCGCATACCCATCTGGCTTTCATCAATAAATTTGTCATCGTACATATTAGGAATTTTTCCTTTCAAAGTTTCATTTAAGTTGACAAAGGTTTATTATCATGAATCAGAATTCCTGTAAACAGAAAAGGCCTGTTAAACAAAAATACGCAGATTTCTCTGGGCAAAAGTCGACCCTAAATATCATACAAGCATATGAATATAATATAAATATAATTTCAGAATGTTTTGAAAATCTCGAGCAGAGTACCATTGTATAAAATTACTTGACAAGGTTATTCTAATAGTATATTTATGTTTCCTAAAAGAATATAGGAGTTTCGGTATACTGCCGCTCCCGGCCTTCCTCGATCCTAGCTTCAAGCGGCATTTTTCCCGGCAATTACAACGTGGCATGTCACCACACTTGCACAATCCATATCATCAGGAGGTTTTACATGCGTATTTTCAGAATGTCGGTATTGGCGTCTTTGGCTTTGGTGCTTATCGCGGCGCCAACTATAGCGTTGGCAGGCAAGGTTCTTTTAAGGACGCAGGTCCTGTATCCCACCAACCTGCCGCTGGCAGGAGAGGGGGAGATGCGGTTAGCCAATTTGGTGCAGACCATGAGCAACGGCGAAGTTGAATTCAAACTTTTTGACCCCGGCAAGATCGTCCCTTCGAATGCCATCCTTGACAGTGTTTCTCAAGGTCGAATTCAGGCTGGAATGGCGATTTCCCAGATGTGGGCCGGCAAGATGGCCGCTGCGTCCCTATTTGCGGGAGGCCCATTCGGTCCGGAAGCCCCCGAACTCGTGGCATGGATGCTTGCAGGAAACGGGTTGAAGCTGTACCAGGAGATGTACGATGAAGCCGGATACAATGTAAAAGTGATTCCGTTCGGCCTGACGCCGCCGGAAAGCTCGGGCTGGTTTCGCAAAAAGATCGACTCTCCCGATCAGTTGAAAGGGCTCAAGGTCCGGTATTTAGGCCTGGGAGGGCTGGTCTTACAAAAGCTGGGCGCCAGTGTGTCTTCATTCCCTCCTGCTGAAATTTTTTCTGCTATGGACAAAGGGCTGCTGGACGCGGCTGAATTCGCCTTCCCTTCCTTAGATCAGGCCATTGGTCTGAACAAGGTAGCAAAATTCAACTACTATCCAGGCTGGCATCAGCCCAGCACAACGACGGAGGTCCTGATTAACAAGGATGTCTGGGAAAAGCGGCTTACTGAATCCCAACGCACCATCATAGAAACCGCCTCCAAGGCATCCATGCTTTGGGTTTTGGCAAAAGGCGAGGCTACCCAGGCTTCCGCACTGAGGCTGAATGCTGAAAAGCACGGTGTCACCAACCTGTATTGGTCGAACGAAATGCTCCAGGCTTTTCGTGGCGCCTGGGATGAAGTTGTGGCGGAACAGTGTGCCAAAGACGCTTTCTTCAAAAAGGTGTGGGATGATCTTTCTTCCTTCCGTGACAATTACTCCATTTGGAAGAAATTTGCCTACCTTCCTCGTGAAACCGGAGCCTCGGACTAAGAAGGGCATGACAAATCTGACCGCTCGTTCCGGGCAAATCACCGAATGGGCGGTCATATTTTTGAGTTTGCCGGATTAGGAGAAACGCCATGGCGCAACAAGAAAGTCAAGGGAGTACGTTATCAGAGGGCCCGAGGATCAGCCAATGGATAGACCGCTTTGTTGTTTGGGTATCCAGTGCAGCCGCCTGGCTGAATGTGGTGCTTGTTGTGGTCATTCTGGCTCAGGTCATTCTGCGGTACACCATAGGCTGGACGTCTACGGCCATGGAGGAACTCCAATGGCATCTGTACGGCACGGCGGCGTTTATCGCGGTTGCCTATGCCGTTGTCAAGGACGCCCATGTCAGACTGGATTTGTTCTTCCGCAAAATGAGCCCCCGGACCAAGGCGTGGGTTGACTTATTGTCCATTTCGATTCTCTTGCTGCCCATGTGCGTGGTTATGTCTATCCATGGAGCTAAAATGGTCGAGATGGCCTTTCGGATAGGGGAAAGTTCGCCCTCCCCAATGGGGATGTCTTACCGATGGGCAATCAAAGCAGTCATTCCATTCAGCATGGCATTGTACGGTTCAGCGGGGATCAGCCGAATGATCCGTTCTGCAGCCGTGATTATGGATAGGAAAGTGAGGTGATACACATGGGAGTCAATGAAATCCTTGTACTGCTCATGTTTCTCACTTTTATATGCCTCCTTTTCACGGGGGCACCTATCGCTTTTGTACTGGGCGGTGTGGCGATTTTGTTCACATTGGTCGGCTGGTTTTGCGACCTGTACTTTGGTACATGGACCGGGCTGAATTTCAACATGTTGGGGCTCGCGGCTGACCGAATGTTTAATATCGTGAGCAATTGGGTTCTCGTGGCGATTCCCATGTTCGTATTCATGGGCCTTATGCTGGACCGTTCCGGCACCGCCGAAGACATGATGCAGTCCATGCAAAAACTTTTCGGCCGGGTGCGCGGCGGTTTAGCGGTTACCGTGATCCTGATCGGCATCATCCTGGCAGCCTCCACGGGCATCATTGGTGCATCGGTGGTTTTGCTTGCCCTGCTATCTTTGCCTGCCATGATGCATCAAGGGTACTCAAAATCGCTGGCATCGGGAACAGTCGCGGCCTCTGGAACTCTAGGAATTTTAATCCCGCCGTCCATCATGCTGGTGATCATGGCGGACCAACTTTCCGTATCGGTAGGCGACCTTTTTATGGGTGCCATGATTCCCGGTATTCTCCTTGGCTGCCTGTATATCGGTTATGTGGTGATTTTCGGGCTCTTCAGGCCGAACGACCTGCCTCTCCCGGAAGATGTCCAGCCAGTCACGTGGAAGGTGGTTGTTGATGTCTTGAAAAACATCCTACCCACGGCCACACTGATTGTTCTTGTTCTTGGAAGCATCTTTGCAGGGGTTGCCTCTCCTACGGAAGCAAGCGGCGTGGGGGCCTTCGGCGCCACCATCCTTGCCTTTTACCAGCGGAAGCTAACCGTCAAGGTCATTAAAGAAGTGACGGAGGGAACCTTCAGGGTCATTGGCTTCATTTTCGGCATTTGGGTCGGCGCCACCTTGTTTGCCATGGTTGTGCGCCTCCTTGGAGGCGATGACGTCATTGAACACCTCCTTACCAGTCTTCCGCTGGGCCCTCATGGAATTATTCTTATAGTTCTCTTTGTGGTTTTTCTTTTAGGCTTTTTTCTGGACTGGATCGAAATTACTTTGATCATTCTGCCTCTATTGGCGCCTGTAGTGAGCAAACTCCCACTCGGTATTGACGGTGGGGGAGTCCTGGACAACGCTGCGCTGGTCTGGTTCGCCATACTGGTGGCCATGACCCTGCAGACATCTTTTCTGACACCACCCATGGGGCCAGCAATCTTCTTTATTCAGGGGGTAAACCAGGACATTGACCTCCTGAAAATCTATAGAGGGGTTATACCGTTCGTCATTTTCCAACTGATCGCCATAGTGCTGCTGTTTCTGTTTCCCAAGCTGTCAATATGGTTGCCCATTGTGGTATATGGATAGGCGTGAGGCAGATTGAAAATAACTCGTAAATCAACGCAGGCGATATTCATTCAAACAGGTATACATCCTGCGCCTGTATACGGACAACAACACCTCTCTTTGAAGCGCCAGGCAGCTTGTAAAAGCCTCCGGTCGACAGCCAAAAAATGCCGCTTCAAGGAGAATCTTCCAGACACGACAGAGGACATGGCATGAATGTATACGGATCGAACGAATTAGCGAGGGATGTCCAGCAGGCCGGCTACTGCATCGGGTGTGGGGCCTGCGTGGAGCTTTGTCCATATTTTCGAAATCATCGCGGGCACACGGCACGGCTTTTCGCGTGCTCCCTGGAACAGGGTAGATGCCATGCCCATTGCCCCAAGACCGAAGTAGACCTGGAGGAACTTTCCTCGGCGTTATACGGCGAGAAGTACGAGGGGACGCCTCTGGGACATTATCGCAGCATCCTGGCTGCCCGGGCGACCGGTAAAGTGGCCGGGCCTTTTCAGGGCGGCGGAACGGTTTCCGCGCTCGCAACCTACGCGCTTGAAAGCAAGCTAATCGATGCGGCCATTTTAACAGGGGCGGACGGGATGCGACCTGTCCCCCAAATCGTAACCGACCCCGACAAGGTGGCGCGATGCGGATCTTCGCGATTCACAGCCGCGCCCACATTGTCCGTCATGAACCAGGCTGTCCGGCAGGGCATGCGGCGTTTGGGCGTTGTCGGTACGCCCTGCCAGATGACGGCGGTCGCCCAAATGAAGCAAAATCCTCTGGGGATTGAAGATTTTGAGGACCCGGTGGCGCTGACCATCGGTCTTTTCTGCAATTGGGCTTTGGAGCACAAGCAGCTTGCCGCGTATCTGGCCAACCACCTGGATCTCGACTCCATTACAGGAATGGACATTCCGCCCCCGCCTGCAGCCGTAATGGTGGTTAAAACGCACGATACCGAACATCAGTTCCCTCTTGAAGAGATTCGGCCTCTCATACCCCTGTCCTGCTTTATCTGCCCGGACATGACTTCCGAATGGGCCGACGTGTCCGTTGGCATGTACGAGGGGCGCCCGGGATGGAATACGTTGATCGTTCGTTCGGAAGCTGGCGCAGAGCTTGTTGAAGGCGCGGTTTCAAACGGATGGATTGAAACCGAGGCGTTTCCGGGAGACCGCCTGCAGGAGCTGGCCAAGGCGGCTCTGGCCAAAAAGGAGCGGTCCTTCCGCAACGCGAATCGAAGAGGCCTTTTGCAAGAGGGGGAAAATGGCGCTCGCCCGGCCATGAAGGTGCCGCAGGAAGTACTCGATCGACTACTAGCCTGATTTACAGGTGGCATGACTTCGCTACACGGTGAAGACGGTTCACCGGGCATGATTTCGAAATGTAAACCATCAGGAGGCGATATGCAAACAGTACGTGATGGAAAGGCCGGAGATGTCCGGCTGATGCAAGGCAATGAGGCGCTTGCCCGAGGCGCTTTGGAAGCCGGTGTTTCGGTGGCAGCCGGATATCCAGGAACCCCGTCCTCGGAAATCATAGAAAACCTGGCCAAAGCGGCTAAGGACAGTGATCTTTACGTAGAATTTTCCACCAACGAAAAAGTGGCATTGGAAGTGGCGGCTTCGGGCTCCTTTGCCGAACTTAGATCGTTGGCTGTCATGAAACAGGTGGGCGTTAACGTGGCGGCGGATTTCCTTTTACATCTGGTGCTTTACGGTACCCGAGGCGGAATGGTCCTGGCCAGCTGCGAGGATCCCGGAGGTCTTTCCAGCACGAATGAAGGGGATTCCCGGCACTATGCCAAAATGATGGAGTTCCCACTTCTCGAACCCGGCGATTTTCAGGAGGCCAAGGATATGATGCGCTGGGCTTTCGAACTTTCTGAAGAAATCCGCAATCTAGTTATGGTACGCAGTGTCACTCGGCTGTCTCACGCTAGCGGTCGCGTTGGGCTGGGAAATCTTCCGGAAAAGAAAGAACGAGCGCATCTCAATGTGGAGGGTCCGCCCATCGGACAGATGGAAGGCCCCATAGGCGCGTTGCCGGTAACTCTCAACTTTATGCATGGACGCCAGCAGGGTAAAATGCGGAAGGCCGCTGAAATTTTCGAGGATTCCCCGTATAACACGTATACCGGGCCCGACAATCCCGAATTGCTCATAGTGACCAGTTCCTCTGCATGGTTGTACTGCACAGAGGCTGTAGACCTCTTAAATGCAGGAGACCGGGTGGGTATCCTGAAATTGGGCTGCACCTATCCCCTTCCGCCCAAACTGGTTACCAAGCATCTATCCACAACTGACAAGGTGTTCATTGTGGAGGAGCTGCTTCCTTTCCTGGAAGACAACGTAAAGACCCTGGCCGCGGAGATGGGGGCGGCACTGGGACATAAGACGTTTTATGGAAAAAAGGACGGATCCCTGCCTTCAACCGGCGAACTGAACCCCGATGTGGTTATGGGCGGTCTTGCAAAAATCCTTGACATTGAACCGGATGCCTCTCTGGCCAAGTATTCGGAGGAACTTGAACAAGTGGTTGGACAGTCGGTTGTTGCCCGTTCTCTGACTTTTTGCGCCGGGTGCCCCCATCGTGCGTCGTTCTGGTCCCTGCACAACGCCCTCGAACTGGATGGACGTTACGGGTTCATGTGTGGTGATATTGGTTGCTACACCATGGGAATATCCCCGGCGGGCTTCGGAACGCTCAAATCTGTGCACGCGATGGGCTCTGGAATTGGCCTTGCAAGCGGATTCGGTCAATTAGGCCAATTTGGCCTTGACCGCCCCGTGTTAGCTGCATGCGGGGACAGCACATTTTTTCACGCCGCTGTGCCGGCATTGATCAACGCAGTGCACCACAACGCAAAGCTGGTGATGGTGGTGTTGGACAACAGCGGAACTGGCATGACCGGGTTTCAACCACATCCGGGCCTGACATACGACGCCATGGGAAAACAAGCCACCCCCGTGGACGTTGCAAAAGTCTGCCGCGCCATAGGGGCCAGCGTCACCATAAGCGATCCCTTCGACGTAAAGGGAACGACAGACACCCTTCTGGACCTGCTGGAACAGGACTCGGGCGTGCGAGTGCTAATCCTCCGTCAAATGTGCGCGTTGAGCCCCGAGAAAAAGTTAAAAAAAATGTATGAAGTTGCCGTGGACCAAAGCATTTGTCTGGGCGAAGCCTGTGGCTGCAACCGTTTGTGCACCCGTGTTTTCAAATGCCCGGCTTTAATCTGGGACGCTTCCGCCGGCAAAGCCCTTGTGGATGAAGTGCTTTGCGCGGGTTGCGGGGTGTGTGCCTCCATTTGTCCAAGCGGCGCCATTACACGAAAGGAGGTGGCTTAATATGGGAACGGCTGTGTTGAAACACGACCCCACGAATCTAATCATTACGGGAGTGGGAGGGCAGGGAAACGTTCTCGCATCCAAGATCCTCGGTTCCATGCTCATTGACAATGAACTCAACGTGACCGTGGGCGAAACCTTTGGCGCCTCCCAGCGCGGCGGATCGGTCATGAGCCACCTCCGGATAGGGAGCGGTCCTGCCCGTTCTCCCCAAATCCCGATGCGGCGAGCCCATGCAATCGTAGCCCTCGAGGCCATGGAGGCGCTTCAGGCATTGGGAAAGTACGGCAATCCAGAAACACTCGTGATCGCTAACAGCCGCCCGATTTATCCCATGGAGTGTATTTCCGGGGAGTGTGGCTATCCGGAACAGGAACAACTGGAGCAATGGCTGCAAAAGTTCTCGGGGAAGGCCTGGATCATCGAAGCCACTAAACATGCCATGAACCTTGGAGCGCCCATATACGCCAATATCATCATGATAGGCGCCCTGGCTGCAACCGGGATTCTGCCATTGAACCGGGAGGGGTTTAAAGTGGTGCTGGAAAGAACCATGTCCGGGGCGAAGGTTGCCAAAAACCTCGATGCCTTTGATTTGGGAACAGGTTTGCTGGTCTGAATTGGCATAGCAGAATGTGAGGAAAATATAATGAAAAAACCCGTTAGCAAAGATATTTTCGATGGAAGCGATTTTCCCATAAGCGATGTTCGCATGGGCGTTTTTCAGGGCACGGGCGCCGACCTGGAAGAGGCTAAGGTGAAACCTATTATTGCCATCGTTAATTCCCATACGGAAATCAACCCTGGCCATGCCCACTTGGCTAATCTGGCCATGCGCGTCCGTGAGGGTGTGTTCGCAGCAGGCGGAATACCCTTTGAATTCAATGTTCCCGCCCCTTGTGACGGCATCTCTGAAGGGCATCCCGGGATGAAATTTATTCTGCCCCAACGGGATCTCATTGCCGACATGGTGGAAATTCATGTTCGCAGCATGCGATTTGACGGCATGGTCATGATTGCCTCCTGTGACAAGATTATTCCAGGTATGCTCATGGCTGCCGCTCGTCTGGACCTGCCCACGGTATTTTTAACCGGAGGACCCAGTGAGATGGTTCTGCGTCAAAGGAAAACGTCTTGCAGCTCTGTTAACTTCCCTGATCATTCGGACCCTGCTGATCAGATGGGCTGCCTCACCAGTGGCTCCTGTGGCGCCTGCGAGATTATTGGTACAGCCAACACCTTTCAGTGCATAGCGGAGGCCCTTGGCATGACCTTGCCAGGTTCCGCAAATATACCTGGTTATACGGCGGATAAGGCTCGAGTCGCCAGGGCCTGTGGCCGCCAAATCGTGAAAAATGTTCAGGAAGGCCTGACTGCCAGGCAAATTATGACCAAAGAATCCCTGATAAACGCCCTGCTCCTTGTACAGGCAGTGGGCGGCTCCACAAATACCGCGCTTCATCTTCCCGCCATTGCTCGGGAGCTCGGCCTGGAGTTAACGCTCGAGGAATTTAACGTGGCTGCCAAAAAGGTACCCACCCTGTGTGCTATAGCCCCCAACGGGCCATACGGAGTCCTCGACCTTTATCGGTCAGGAGGGGTGCCGGGAGTATTGAAACGGATTGCTGAAGACTTGGATCTTAATTGTGGCAACACGTTTGGAGGCACCTTGCAAGACGTTGTGGCCAATGCCCAAATAACGGATGAAAACGTGATTCCCGAGCGCAGCAATTGCCATTATCCTGAAGGAGGATTAGTGGCGCTGTTCGGTAACCTTGCACCTGAAGGGTCTGTGGTGAAGCAATCCGCCGTGGACCCGAATATGTATAAATTCTCAGGTCCCGCCAGAATTTTCGAGTCTGAGCACGCGTGCCTCGAGGCTATCAGAAACAAAACAATCCAGGAGGGCGAAGTTGTGGTAATCCGTAATGAAGGTCCAAAAGGCGGCCCTGGCATGCCGGAAACCCTCGCAGTGACAATTGGGCTCAAGCTCCTGGGGTTGCAAAGGGTTGCCCTGATCACGGATGGGAGATTCAGCGGAGCCACCAGCGGCCCCTGTGTCGGACATGTCAGCCCAGAAGCTGCAGACGGGGGGCCCATTGCAGCCTTGGATGACGGGGATATTATTCGCATCGATATTCCCAGTCGCGCCATTGCAGTGGAACTTTCGGACGAGGCTTTGAAGGAACGCTTAGCCTCCAGGAAGCCGAGTCCGCACGCCCCCGTAGATGGCTACATGCAGCGATATGTGTCGACAGTAACATCAGCGGCAAAAGGTGCTGTTCTGGAAAAACCATAGACAAGGTGTCAACTAGTAAATGGAGAGATGATATGAGAATCAGCCTGCCGGAACTTTGCTGGTACGGGAACACCACCCTGGAAATTGATATGCCTGAGGACTGGGACGTTCAATACTGCCCCATGCGCGGTGCCGATCGTTCCCCGCTGTCCGTAGAACAGATGGCTCAGGCAATCCGCAATCCTATTGGCTCTCCACGACTTAGCGAAATGGCCATGGGCAAAAAAACCGCGGTTATCGTTTTTGATGACATGACCCGGCCCACACGCACCTACGAGCTGGTACCCACGGTCATCGAAGAACTGCGGGCCGGGGGCATAAGGGATGAGGACATTACATTCGTTTGTGGCCTCGGCACACACGGCGCCCTCACCCAGCATGAATTCAGAAAAAAACTCGGGATTGAGATTCTCCGTAAATTCCGGGCTTTCAATCATAACTGCTATGAAAACTGCGTCGAGATGGGAACCACTAGTTACGGGACTCCGGTGCTCATCAATCGCGAAGTCGCCCAGGCGGACATCAAAATTACCATTGGTTGCATCACGGCGCATCCTCAGAACGGATTCAGCGGGGGCGGCAAACTTTTCCTTCCGGGAGTAGCTCATATTGACGCCATCGCCCACCACCATCTTAAAGTCGAGGCCCAGGCCAAAGAAACCACCGGGCATGGCAAATGGGAGGATAACATCTTGCGGAAAAATATCCGGGAAGCGGGACGTATTGCCGGACTGGACTTTATTGTCAACGTGATTTTCAATAGCCGCGGCGCCACGACCGGCGTGTTTGCAGGCGATTTTGAAGCAGCGCACGATAAAGGCGTAGAGAGGGCCAAGGTCTCCTATGCCACGGATCCTGTGCCTGAAAACAAGCAGGTGGCCATCACCAACGCTTTTGCCAAACCAAACGAAATGCTCATCTCCATACTGCTGGGAATGCTTTCCCTGAAAGATCTCTCCGGCTCGATCGTTATCATTGCCAATTCTCCTGAAGGTCAGGTCCCTCATTCTTTAGTGGGTCGATGGGGAAGCAATTACGGAGGAAGGCAATATCCTGTTGTGGCGCTGCCGGATTCCATCAGGGTGATCGTGCAGAATCCCTACTGGGATTGCACGACCATGGACTGGGCTGCCAATCCGGACCAAGTGGCATACACGGAGAACTGGGAGCAAACCCTTTCCCTCCTGTGCAGGGAGCATGATTCGGGAACCCAATGCGCGGTGATTCCAAACGCCACCATGCAGTATTTTGACCATTGCGGTATTTTGTAAAATGGATAACACATTAGATTTAGGAGATATATTTTGAAGCCCAATGCAATCATTGTCGACGAAAAAGATAATGTGGCCATCGCCTTGACTGATATCGCGAAAGGGGGAACTGCCGTTCTGAAAGAGGGGCGTACCCTGGTGACAAAAACAGATATTCCTTTCAGTCATAAAATACTTCTTGAGGATTTGTCCGAAGGTGAAGAAATTATTAAATATGGGGAAGTTATCGGAAAAGCATCTACTCAATTGATGCAGGGAGAATGGATTCACTCCCATAATATGGAAAGCATCGGGGACTAAGTGAAAATGAATACTTTTTCAGGATATCTGCGAAAAAAAGGGGCACCTGGCGTCAGAAATCATGTGGCAATTCTTCCGACGGTATCATGTGCAAATGGCGTAGCCATGGCCATCGCCGGAAAGGTGCCGGAAGCTGTGCCGCTTTATCACAGTGTCGGATGCGGCAGGGCCGGGGAAGATCACGAAATTCACCGCAATACCTTGACCAACCTCTGTTCTCATCCCAATGTCGGGGCGCTGTTGATTGTCAGTCTCGGGTGTGAGGTCCTGAAGGCAGATGAACTTGAGGCGGCTGCTTTGGATGCCGGCAGACCGGCCCGGAAAATTGTGATCCAGAAAGAAGGTGGATCTGTAAAATCAACTGCCAAAGGTGTGGCCTTTGTCCGGGAGATGTTAAATGAAATTGACTCAACCGAACCAGCCCAGGTACCTTTCAGCGAATTGACGGTTGGGCTTGAATGCGGCGGTTCAGACGCCTTTTCCGGTGTGACAGCCAATCCGGCAGTCGGGCGGATGGCTGACCAGATGGTAGACTTGGGGGCTTCCGTAATCCTGACTGAAACAACAGAGATGATCGGGACCAGCCATATTCTTGCAAAGCGGGCTAAAAATCCGGAAGTTGCAGAAAGGATTAAATCACTTGTTTCCCGGCAATGGGAAAAGTGTGAACGGATCCTGGGTCCAGTTTCTAAAGTGCTAATTTCCCCCGGGAATATGGACGGCGGCATGACCAACATCAGGGAAAAAGCATTAGGATGTATCGTAAAGGCAGGCACAAGAGATATCGTTGAAGTGGTGTCTTATGGTCAGCAGCCGACTGAAAAGGGTGTGGTAATTATGGATGGTCCTGGATACGATACGGATTCCCTGACAGGTATGGCTGCTGCAGGCGCCCAGGTGATAGTTTTTACTACCGGCCGTGGTAATCCCATTGGGTTTCCCATTGTACCGGTGATCAAAGTGATCAGTACGACCCAGGCATTTCAAAGGCTTGAAGATGATATTGATGTCAATGCCGGTGTTATCCTGGAAGGCCATAGCCTTGAAGATGTTGGGGCCGGCCTTGTTCAGAAACTTTCAGATACAATCAATGGTGGTTTGACAAAGGCGGAAATCAATCACCAGAATGGCATTATGTGCCTGTATACGCAGCATTCAGCCTTTTAGGAAAATACTCGAACGGTTGTTTTTTGTTAGCTGGAACCAGATTGAGATAGGAAAACCTGTAGATGAGGTGGCGGTACTGCCGAATGCCAGGATGCAGTATACGGGTTGATCGCAGTATTTTCGGAAAAGATGAGTCCCGGCGAGAGGTGTCAGTAATAATCTTAAAATGACCTCCTTGCCACCAGGCGATTCACAAGCAAGACCGGCAGCCCGGCTTTTTTAGACCATTTTTAGGGCGAGCAATTTGGAAACGAAAAATATGACTAAACGATACAGTGCAGCAGAAGAATATGAGATGCGTGCCAGGGTGTCGATCTCAGAACTGCTAAATCGGAGCGCGGTGGCCCACTGGTGGTGCACCCATATCTCGCAATGCATGCCGACTGCCGTTATTCAGGGAGGTTCCGTTATGCCGCTGGAAAAGGCGCCCAGGGCGGAGATCTGGAATGTGAGGGCGGAAACGCATCTGGAGCCGCTGCCCTTATCAGATTTCCTGCAGCACCCCGGATCAGGGGCGCGTGGCTATATTGCCGTTCATGCCGGCCGGATCGTTGCGGAAGCCTATCCCGATCTGCGTCCCCACGACATGCACATGTGGGCCTCATGCGCCAAGCCGACCGCAGGACTGGTGATCGAGCTTCTGATCGAAGATGGCATCATCGACGACAGCCAGCCGTTCGGTACCTATATGCCTGAATTTGCTGGTACAGACTGGGCGGGGGTGAGGATCGCCGACGCGATGGACATGACGACGGGAATGGACTGCGAGGAAAACGACGAGACGCGTGCCGATCCTTCATCCAACGCCATCCGCGCTTTTATGGCAGAATTCTCCGAACCGTATGGCGACAAGGTGGAGCGCTTGCCTGATGTCCTTAAAAATGTTCGGCAGGTGGATTCTCCCGGGCACAAGTTCGAATACAGTTCGCCCACCACACAGATGCTGGTGCTGCTGGCCGAATCGGTGACCAACTGCAAATGGACCGAGTTCTTCGCGCAACGGGTTTGGGATCATGTCGGTGCGGAAGGCCCGTTTCTGCAGCACCTGACCCCGGATGGGATCGCGCTGGCGCACGGGGTGACCTCGGGCTGCCTGAGAAATCTGGCCCGTTTCGGGATGCTGTATACCCCAAGCTGGCATAACACAGCAAACAAACAGATTGTTTCAGAATCGATTCTATCCCGCATTCGCACACCCAGGCGGTCGAGGGGTTTCTTTATGCGTGGCTTTGATGGGCCCGTTTTCCGAGATTATCTCGATGACGAGACAATGATATCCAATTCGCGACAATGGGACGCCGTTTGGGAAGATGGTGACATGTTCAAGTCCGGTTTTATGGGGCAGGGACTCTATGTCTCCCCCGGACGAGATCTGGTGATTGCGTATTTTTCAACCATTCCGGAAATGTATATGGCCCGCTACCTGCGCCCGGTTGCGGGACTGTTTCCACTGAATGGCCGTTAATACGGGAATACTGAGGCTCCGATCCGGAATTCTATCATCGACTCAGAGGAATCCGGTTGTTTTGTTAAGCCAGGAGGAAAAGATGGAAAAACTATTGATCAGCGCCTTATTACCGGACGCAATGCTTTCTCCGTTAAAGGGGAAATTTGAGTTCATCAAAGATGATGAGACTGTTCACGAGACCGTTGAGATCGCTCTGGTGACTGCGATGGACGACTTTTCGAAAGCGCGTCTCAGTCAATTGCCTGCTTTACGGAAAATCGTATCCATCGGCGCCGGCCTCAATCATATCGATCTCGATTATTGCCGCGCGAAAAACATCCGGGTCTTAAACACCCCACATACACCAGCCCGTGCGACTGCTGAACTTGCAATCGGGTTAATGATCAGTTTGATGCGCAGTATACTGCAGGGAGATCAGTACGTGAGGAACGGTAAATGGATAAAAAACCCGAGTGACATATCCGGCACGGAGCTATTCGAGAAAACACTGGGCATCCTGGGAATGGGGAATGTCGGATATGAAATTGCACGCAGAGCCCGTGCATTTGATATGCATATCCTCTATCACAACCGGAACCCAAGGCAGGATGTCGATGACCTGGCGACGTACCGGTCCTTTGATGAGCTTTTAACGGAATCCGACGTGCTCATCGTTCAACTCCCATATGCGAAGGAAACACACCATATTATTGACCAAACAGCTCTTAGAAAAATGAAGCCGGATGCCTATCTGATCAATACCGGTCGCGGCGGTCTGGTGGATGATGAAGCTCTGACCGCAGCATTGCGGGAGGAACGGATCAAGGGGGCGGCTTTGGATGTTGTGGAAAACGAACCCAACTTGTTTGCGGATCTCGCGACCCTTCCCAATGTGATTATTACGCCGCATATTGGCGGCGCGACACCCGGTGTCCGCATGGCAATGGTCCGGGAGGCTTTGGCGCTCTTGTAAGGATATCGATGGGTTGAATATGAACGTCCGGAAACCGGGATCTGATATTCGAGCAGAGAACGACAGAGAAGAACCCGGGTATCGCAAAAACCGCTAAAAAAGTGGATCGGAGTGCCTGGCATAACAACCCGATTGAATACAGTCGGACCCTCTGGGATTGGCCTTTGTGAAATCGGGGCTTCTAAACGATATCCCTGTCAAGGATGAAAATAATTTCGGAGAATTGAATCATGATCATCGATTTTCATACGCATCCATTGTGCAAAGAGGCCAGTATCGTGCCGGGTGTAGACGCTGCCGTCGATCGCCTGTTTGCCGACAACCCGGAAAACCCGGCGCAGGAGGGCCTGAGAAGCACACTGGCAGCGGCGTTTACCCACCGCAGCGAGTCAGATATCATCGAAGAGATGGACCGGTTTGGGATTGACAAGGGAGTGATCGTTGGAATGGATCTGTCAACAGCGTTCGGCGTGGAGATGGTCACTGCTTTGGATATTCAGCGCTTGACGGAGAGGTATCCGGATCGCTTCGTCCCCTTTATCGGCATCGACCCGGCCCAGGGTCAGGTGGCCATTGACAAGCTGGTCAGTGCAGTTGAGTTGATGGGCTGTCGTGGGGTCAAGCTTCATCCCGAACTGCAGGGCCTGGATTTCAGCAATCCCGACTGGTTCCCTTTCTGGGAGAAGTGCCAGGAACTGGGTATTATTGTCTGGACCCATTCATGTGCCCAAAGAACCCTGCCGGGAAAAGATGTGCGCCTCGCTCAGCCCATGCAGGTCGAGGCGCTGGCAACCCGGTTTAAACGCCTGAAAATCGTGCTGGGCCATTGGGGATTCCCCTGGTACATGGACGCCTGGGCCATGATCTACCGTCATCCCAACGTATATCTTGATATTTCATCCTTTCATGAAATGCTCCATCTCTTTCCATGGGAGGCGACCCGTATCTA
>JAJDNW010000076.1 GCA_022340465.1 Deltaproteobacteria bacterium
GGGGTCGTGATGGTCCGGTTCCTGCTTGAACCGAGATAGCGAGCGCATTCCCTGCAGCTTGCTGCAGGGTAAGCGAGCGAATCATAGAAGATTCCCCTTACGCTTGCTGCGGGGAGTGTTCAAATCGTTTATTTTTTAAAAAAAGATGGGAATCGGTCCGGCCTCGGTGTTACGGTGACAGACAAGCCGGCACGGGCGTGCTATTGGGATTCGCCAGGGATCAGAATAGACAGGCCCACCAGGTAGTGGCCCTTGAATTTTCCCTGTTCGCTTTTCGTGATGTGGCTGATTTCCGTTTCAAACTCCTCCGTGGATCCTATCGCATCGGACAGGTAGTACTGCATCTTGATGACATCCCCAACGGTGAGATATTTCACCACCGAAGAATCTTCACCCACCAAAATGCACATCCCCTTGGAAGAAACATCCCAAATCTTGAACTGATAGTAATAGCCAAGGTCTTTGACGGCGAACTGCACACTGTAATACTTTTCAGGTGGTTTGCGTTCTTCCGACCGTCTGTCTCTCAAAGGTTGATTTTCATCGCTGTCGTTCACTGTGCCCACTCTTTTTGGAGTTATCTCTGGAGTTTCCTGTTATCATAAATTGAATAAATTGGCAATGCATCTCTAATGCCGCATGTACGCACGCATTGCCGGAGAGTGGATTGTCGACAAATCGGCCCAGCCCGCACCGGGCGTTCTCAGGGAAGGCCGGCACCGGGTGTCTCGACCGCAACGACTTCTATGCGCGCGTCGGCCTTCTTCATGGGGTCGAAATGTCCGGCCGTCAAAACAAACAGCGTCCGCCGGTCGTCGCCCCCCAGCATGCATGCATAGGCGTTGGATTCGACCGCCACGCGGTGGGTGATATCGCCGCCTTCCGTCACCCTCAGGGCCCCGGCGTGGCCAACCGGTGATGCCGTCCATACGCCTCCCTCCGCATCCAGGCAGATGCCGTCCGGGTAATATTCGTCCAGGCGCGCCCATATCCGTCTGTTTGACAGAGAGCCGTCTGCCTGGATGTCGAATGCGGTCAGGCGGTGCCCGTATGTCTCCGCGACGATCAGTGTGTTTCCTTCGGGGGATATCACCATGCCGTTGGGAAAAAGAAGGTCCTCGGCAACAACGGAGGCCTTCCCATCCGGGGACACCATGACGATCTCCGCGGGGGTCAAATCCTGAGGGCGGCCCGGCTCAAAGCCGAAATTGCCGATGTAGGCACGCCCGCTGTTGTCCACCACCATATCGTTGCAATGGTACGTCGCCAGATCGAAAAGGTCGGCCACCAGCGCAAGCCCCTTCTCATCCAACCGAAGCAGACGCCTGTCCGTCATCGATACGACCAGCAGGCGTCCATCCGGCAGCCAGCCCAGGCCCGAAGGGCTTCCGGGTACGGATACGATGGTTTCGAGGTTGCCGTCATGATCCACGGTCATGACCCGGCGGGCGTGCATGTCGGAAAACCACAATCTGCCGTCATGCCACCGGGGCCCTTCAGGAAACAACAGCCCATCTGCCAGAATGCTTGTCCGGAGTTCGATCACTTTTCTCCCCTTGTTGTGTCGCTTCGTATCGAAAGATGCGGGTGACAGCCGCTATGGCTGTCGAACGCCTCTAAAAAGAGCCCCTGCCGCAGCAGCTGCCGGGGCCGGCACAGGAGGCCTGATCGGGAGACGTTCCGCAGCAGGCGGTATCCCCCGGTCCGGGCATACGCGTCTTTGCCGGTCCGGACATGGAGGAGGGGGCCGAAAGAAGCTTTTTCAGGTTTTGACTGCCGCACGCCTTGCAGGACGGCCTGTCGGCGTTTCCCGCGACCAGTACTTCTAGCGTGGCGCCACAATCTCGACAAAGATACTCGTAGAGCGGCATGGTTATGGTCCTTGCTGGAAGAAAAGGGTTGTCAACAGGCTCAGTGGGACCCGTTGTTATATTCATCGATAGCCTTGTGCAGGGTTTTCACGGCCAATTGGATACAGTGATGCTTTTTCACCGGTATCTCTTCAAGCACCTTGAAGATGTCGCCGTCATCGATGCTGCGGGCAAATTCAAGGCTTTTCCCCTTGATCAGGTCCACGGCCGCCATGGCAGCCGATACGGCCCCGGCGCAACCAAGGACTTCATACTTGGCATCGTCAATGGTGCCGTTATTCATTTTTATGTAAACGCCCATGGTGTCGCCGCAGGTGCCCGTCATCTCGGATTTTACCTCTGCGTTCGGGATCGAACCCATATACGGCTTTTCAATATAGTACGTGATGGCTTGCTGCGAGTATCCTGCTTCGGCCAGCATCTTCCGGATGTTTTCGGTCTGGCTGTTTTCGATGGTTGTGTACTGGCTCATTTTACCCTTTCCCCGATTACGCGTGCAGTGGCAGCAGATGTTGCCGGTTTCCTTCCGCGTTAATGAACGCACTCCCCGATACCGTCTTGATGCCCCTGACAGGTATGGTCTTTGCTGAATTCAGGCAGTTTTCCATCGTTGACCAGCACCAGGTTGTCCAGAACGGTGCCCTCCACGGCCCGGTAGGCCTTGATCCCCGCATTCAACAGTTTGCGCAACGCGCCCCCGCCGATGCCGCCAACGACGACGGCATCCACTTCCGTGTTGCCCAGAGCGACCAGGGGCTGGCAGTTGCCGTGCGTATGTTCGAGGTTCCGATTGTCTATGGTACGGGATAGTTCCGCGTCGGTATCCACAATGACGAAATATGGCGCGGAGCCGAAATGGTTGTGCACCCGGCTCTGCCTGTCATTTTTTTCCTGTGTCGGGAAAGCGATTTTCATTGGCTTGCTCCTTTGCCACGATGTTGTTTTGCAATGGGCCTGCATGCAGGCCCATTTGACCACGCAAAACTAAACATCAATGGGAAAGGTGTCAAGCCGCAAAAGTGAGCTTTGTACCGGCCATGTTGAGGATGAACTGGCCGGCCATCTCCTTTTCTATGTAAATGGCCGCGTCCCTGCCGGTACAGTGGGTGGGCACGATGTAATCGGGGTCGAGGGATTTCAAATTGTCGGTCGTAGGTACGATCACGCTCTCGAAATCGGCCCCCGACAGGTGGAACCCGCCCATTACGGCGAAAACATCTTCGATACCGGTGACCTTCTGAGCGTGTCTGACCGTGTTCACGATGCCGGCGTGCGCACAACCCGACAGGACGACCAGGCCTTTTCCCTTTACGTTGAAGGCCAGGCCGGTGTCATCGTGAAACGGGTCTGACATTTCTTGACCATCGTGACGGCAGCACAGATTGGCCGCTCCTTTTTCAAAGTCCGTCACCCGTTCGATCTTTCCCAGAAACATCACCCGGTCGTCGAGCAGGGTGAGGGGGCCTTCGGACTCGATGACGTTCGCCCCGGCTTTTTCGGCTCTTTCCCGGGTGAAGGGCGGGAAATAAACCTTGAATTCCTCCGTTATTTTTAAGAAGCGCGGGTTGACGAACGACCAGGGGTGGAGCACCAGATCCAGCGGCTTTTTGCCGGTCATACCCACCAGCTTTTCGATGCCTCCGACATGGTCCAGGTGGCCGTGAGAAAGGGCTGAAATTTCCACCCGGGACAAATCGGCGTCCAGGGCTTCTGCGTTGCGTGCCGCCCCGTCTTCGGAAAAACCGAAATCAAACAGCATGCTTTTGGAGGTCTCCCCCCTGGTGACCGTCACCAGGGCCGAAAACCCATGCTCGGCCAGAATGCTGCTCTTGACCTCACCGTCTTTCAAGGCCATGCCCCGCTGAATCACCGCCGAGTTGTCACTAGCCACAATGTCGATGTAATTGTCCTGAAGCGTCAAAATTTCCACCCGGTCGATTTCCTGAAGTGTGTGTGCCATTTTTGCCCCCTTATGTTTGGAGTATATGCTCATTATTTCCTACGACATTTACCAGCCGGCGTCAACCTCAGAAGCCGGAGGCCAGGATTATTGTACACAGACTATTGGGTGCTGAGGTCTGAGTGCAGAAACGATCGCCAAAACGCCTATTGCGACCACTTGAAGCCTTGAATCCGCGGCCCCTTGGGCCCTTTTTCCCCACCTTGTCAAACGGATGCTTTCTCCGATCTGCTTCCCGCAATATTATATTACTTTATAGCCTAATAAATAAATAATAATATTTTTATTTCTGTTTTTATTGACAAGTTAATGTCCATGATTAGCTTTGGTAGCGTAAGGATAAGTGTTAAAACATATTGAAAAAAAACGGAGCATTGGTCCTTTTTTAAGGATCGCTGCCCCACTATCGGGAGGAACACAATGAACAAGATTATCGGAATCGATCTGGGAACAACCAATTCATGTCTCTCCATCATGGAAGGCGGAGAGGCAAAAATCATCAACAATCTGGAAGGAAACCGGACAACCCCCTCCATCGTGGCCATTTCGGACAAGGGAGAGCGCCTGGTGGGGCAAATCGCCAAACGACAGGCCGTCACCAACCCGGAAAACACCGTCTTCGGGGTAAAGCGTCTGATCGGCCGCCGGTTCGATGCCCCCGAGGTGCAGCGCGACGTCCGCAACCTGCCCTATCGCATCGAAAAAGCCCCCAACGGCGATGTACAAATCGGCATCAGGGGCAAGCACTACAGCCCGGCGGAAATATCCTCTTTCGTCCTGGCGGACCTCAAAAAGTCCGCCGAAGCGTATCTGGGCGAAAAAGTGTCGGATGCCGTCATAACGGTGCCCGCCTATTTCAGCGACAGCCAGCGGCAGGCCACCAAAGATGCCGGCAGGATTGCCGGTTTGAACGTACTCAGGATCATCAACGAACCCACGGCTGCGTCACTGGCCTACGGCATGGACAAAAAGTCCGAGGAAAAAATCGCCGTCTTCGACCTTGGCGGCGGAACCTTCGACATCTCCATCCTGGAGATCGGCGACGGCGTGTTCGAGGTAAAGGCCACCAACGGCGACACCCACCTGGGCGGCGAGGATTTCGACCTGCGTCTCATCGACTACATCGCCGATGAATTCAAGAAGGAACAGGGGATCGACCTGCGAAGGGACAACATGGCTCTGCAGCGGCTGAAGGAAGCCGCGGAAAAGGCAAAGATGGAGCTTTCCACTTCAATGGAAACCGATGTCAACCTGCCTTTTGTCACGGCGGATGCCGGCGGCCCCAAGCACCTCAACATCAGGATAACGCGGGCAAAACTGGAAGCACTGGTGGACGACCTGCTGGAACGGTTGGCGGGTCCCTGCCGCACGGCCATGCAGGACGCCGGCCTCTCCATGGGCGATGTGGATGAAATCATCATGGTCGGCGGGATGACCCGTATGCCGGCCGTTCAGAGCAAGGTCAGGGAAATCTTCGGCCGCGAGCCCAACAAGGGCGTCAATCCGGACGAAGTCGTGGCCCTGGGGGCCGCCATACAGGGAGCCGTCCTCAAGGGAGACGTGAAGGACGTGCTGCTTTTGGATGTCACCCCCTTGTCTCTGGGCATCGAAACCCTGGGCGGCGTCATGACCCAGCTGATCGAAAAAAACACCACCATACCGGCCAAGAAAAGCCAGGTCTTCACCACCGCCGAAGACAGTCAACCGGCAGTGACCGTCCACGTGCTGCAGGGAGAAAGGGAAATGGCCGCGGACAACAAGAGCCTGGGCCGTTTTGAATTGACGGGCATCGCCCCGGCCCCCCGCGGAACACCGCAAATAGAGGTCACGTTTGACATCGACGCCAACGGCATTGTCGACGTCTCCGCACGCGACCAGGCTACCGGCAGGGAGCAGTCCATCAGGATCACCGCCTCCTCGGGCCTGTCTCAGGATGAAATTGACCGCCTGGTGCGCGACGCCGAACTGCACGCCGATGAAGACCGGAATAAAAAGGAACTGGTAGATGCCAGGAACCAAGCCGAGGCCCTGATTTACAGTACCGAGAAATCAATGTCCGAAATGGGTCAAAACGTGGAGCCGGCAACGCGACTGGAGATAGAGGGACTCATCGGACAACTCAAAAGCGCGGTCGGCGGAGACAACACCGCCGAAATTCGCCGTATGACCGAGTCTCTGACCCAGGCCGCCCACAAACTGGCTGCGTCTGCCTACCAGGGAGCGGCCGGCGCCGGACATGCCGGGGAGGGCCCGGACGACCCCGGCCCATCGGCACAGAAAGAAGACGACGTGGTGGATGCCGAATACAGCGAAGTCGCCTGACGGCCACCTGCAGCGTGAAAACCAATCGGCCCTTTTTCCTTTAAAAGGGCCGATGCTTTTTTAAAATTAGGGTTTAAAGAGCCGAGGATCCCGGGGTCCGGGTGAAACAGAGATGAGCGTGTACCTGACAGGTCGCGACGCAACCGCATCCCATAAAAAATCGTTCTACAATTTTTATTG
This sequence comes from Deltaproteobacteria bacterium, assembly GCA_022340465.1. Taxonomy (NCBI): domain Bacteria; kingdom Pseudomonadati; phylum Myxococcota; class Myxococcia; species Deltaproteobacteria bacterium. The sequence continues at coordinate 6,334 of JAJDNW010000076.1, forward strand.
ACTATTGAGGCGCCGATTCGTAAGAAGAGCCACCCCTGATGAACGCACAAGCGCCGCGGGGAACCGTGCAAAGCAAAAAAAACGGGGCAATACCATCGACG
>JAJDNW010000077.1 GCA_022340465.1 Deltaproteobacteria bacterium
ATTACCGGCGGCGCCGGTTTCATCGGATCCCATCTGGCGGAAGCGCATCTTGCAAACGGTGACGACGTTTACATCATCGACGACCTGTCCACGGGATCCCTGGACAATATCAAACACCTCCAGGACGACTCGAGATTCGAAAAATCCCTGTTCGTGAACATCAACACGATTTTGCACCACGACATCATGCTCGAGCTGGTGGGAACCTGCGACCTGGTCTATCACATGGCCGCCGCCGTGGGCGTGCGCTACATTCTCGAAAAGCCCCTGGAATCGATCCAAACCAACATACAGGGCACGGAAAAGGTGTTGGAGCTGTGCAACAAATTCAAAAAAAAGGTCCTGATCGCCTCCACGTCCGAAGTGTACGGCAAACACATGCACGCCCCCCTGGTGGAAACCGACAACATCATCTACGGCCCTTCCAGCAAGTTCCGCTGGTCCTATGCCGCGGCCAAACTGATGGACGAGTTTTCGGCGCTGGCATACCACCGCACCCACGGCCTGGAGGTGATCATCTCTCGTCTGTTCAACACCGTTGGCCCGCGCCAGACCGGCACCTACGGCATGGTGATCCCCAGGTTCGTTTCCCAGGCCCTTAAAAACGAGCCCTTGACCGTCTATGGCGATGGAAAGCAGACGCGAACCTTCACCTATGTAAAAGACGTCACCAAGGCCTTCCTGTCCCTCATGCAGCGCCAGGAAGCCGTGGGAGAGGTCTTCAACGTGGGCGGGGTGGAGGAAATTTCCATGCTGGATCTGGCTGAAAAAATCATCGCCAAGTCCGGTTCGCGGTCCGAAATCAAGCTGATCCCCTATGAGGACGCCTTTGAAAAGGATTTCGAGGATATGCAGAGGCGGGTTCCCGGACTTGAAAAAATAAAGAACCTGCTTGGCTTCGGGCCTGAAACCGATCTGGATACGATTCTGGACATCGTGATCGAGCATGCCAGGAAGACCCTGCCGACGAGCTGAATCCTGATGCACCCTTAATTTTGAGCATAAAACAGTAAGAAATTAAGAAGGTAAGAAGATCAGAAGGTGAGTAGGGAAACGATGATATTTAAAGAAGTATCTATCTCGAATTTTTCTTTCCAAAAAGCAAAATCTTATCTTCTTACGTTCTAACCCTCTGATTTTCTAAAGATGTTATATGAACAACATCTATCTGCCATTCGTCGCCTTTGCCATCTGCCTGGTTGCCACACCGGTTGTGCGCAATATCGCCATTAAAAAGGGGTGGGTGGCGAACCCCACCGAGGACCGGTGGCACAGCAAATCGACGGCCCTGATGGGAGGTGTGGCCATCTACATCGGTTTGGCTGTTCCCTTGTTTTTTGTCGCGGATTTTGCATCCATCGGCGCTTACTTTTTCAATGGTGCAACCCATGCGGCTCGCCCGTCCATTGCCGCGGTCGTCTGGCTGTGCGCCACCTTCCTGTTTGCCGTCGGCCTGACCGACGATTTCGTTGAAATCAAACCCCAGACCAAGCTGGTGGCCCAGATCATGGTGGCGGCTTTTGTCGCCTTTCTGGATTTTCGGTTGCACTGGTTTACATCCTTGACGCTGGACACCATGGTCACCATTTTCTGGGTTGTGGGAATCTGCAATGCCCTCAACCTGATCGACAACATGGACGGGTTGTGCGCGGGGGTGGCCCTGATCGCCCTCTTGTCGCTTTCCGTTCTGTTCGGTGCGCCGCTGTCGGAAGGAACCTGGACGGCTTTGACTCTGGCGGGGGCCCTGGGCGCATTTCTGGTCTACAATTTCAAACCCGCCTCGATTTTTATGGGCGACAGCGGCAGCCTCCTGATAGGGGTGTCGCTGGCGATCCTGACCCTGAATTATTCGGAGTATTCCGGCAGCAACACCCTGTCCAGAATGGCCGTTCCCATCCTCATCCTCATGGTTCCCATATTCGACACGACCCTGGTGACGCTCATACGCACCTTAAGCGGGCGCAAGGCGTCCATCGGCGGGAGAGACCACAGCTCCCACCGCCTGATCATGATGGGTTTCAAGGAACGCGGCGCCATGCTGGTATTGTGCGGCATCGGTGCCGTCTCAGGGGTGTCCGCGGTATTTGTAAGCCGCACGGACACGCTTACCTCGCCGACGGTGATCATTCCGGCAGCCATCTCCGTCCTGCTCATGGGCATCTACATGGCCCAGTTGCGGGTGTACCCGGATAGGGAGTTTTCCGTACTGCGGGGGCATGACTACTCACCCGTGCTTTACGACATCACCTATAAAAAACAGATCCTGCTGATCATCCTCGATCTCGGCATGGTGGCGTTCACCTATTACCTTTCCTATCGACTGCGGTTCGGCTCCCGTGAATTCAACCTCTTTTTCCAAATTTTTCTCAAATCTCTGCCGGCCGTCATCGCCTGCAAGCTTGCCGCCTTTTTCATCATGGGCATCTACCGGGCCATGTGGGGCTACATGAGCACCAGCGACGTATTTACGTACCTGAAAGCCTCCACCGTCGCCACCATGCTCAGCGTTGTGGCCGTCACCTTCGTGTACCGGTTTGAGAACTTTTCCAAAGGCATCTTTATCGTCGACTGGCTCCTGACCACGGGCTACCTCCTGGGCAGCCGGGGCTCCTTCAGGCTGTTCCTCGACAGCATAAAAAGAAAGTCGCTGGCCGGAGGGGACCGGGTGATGATTTACGGTGCCGGCAGGGGAGGGGAGCTGCTGTTGCGCGAGATATTGAACAACCGGACGCTGAATTTCGACCCGGTCGGCTTCATCGACGACGACGACAATAAAAAGGGAAGGAAACTGCAGGGCTATCCCATTTTCGGTGGCTTCAACAAAGCGGCAGGACTCTGCCGGAAACATGACGTGGAAGGCCTTCTGCTGGCCTGCAGTAATGGCGGTAATCCGGAATTCATTAACAATATCAGAAAGTTTTGTAAAGAGAAGAACTTGTTCCTGAAATGTTTCTCCGTGGACATTGTGGACATGGACTAATTGAGCTTTTCTGAATACAATCTTAGGAAAAGCTCAATTAGAAAATGTTTATCATGGGTGAAATGATACTATTTGTATTGATTTACCCTTTGTGTTCTTTGTGCCTTCGTGGTTCACAATTTTATTGATTTATAAACGAGGCAACCGATGCCCCTTATTGGATCCAAGATAGAGACCCTGCTAAACAAAGGCGTGACCATTCACAAACCCGAAAGCGTCCACATCGATGAAGATGTCGACCCGGAGCGGATTTCAGGTGACGGAGTGGTCATTTATCCGGGATGCGGGCTTTACGGCAAATCCACCCTCATCATGGCCGGAACCCGATTGGGCGAAGAAGCGCCTGTCGCCGTGGAGAATTGTCAACTGGGTCCGGGCGTTGAACTGAAGGGCGGGTATTTCAAGAGAGCCGTTTTTCTGGAAAAGGCAAATGCCGGTTCGGGCGCCCATGTCCGCGAAGGGACCATCCTGGAAGAACAGGCCGGCATCGCCCACACGGTGGGGTTGAAACAGACCATTCTGTTTCCCTTTGTCACCTTGGGCAGCCTGATAAATTTCTGCGACTGCCTGATGGCCGGCGGCACCAGCCGCCGCAACCACAGCGAAGTGGGCAGTTCCTACATCCATTTCAACTTCACCCCCAACCAGGACAAGGCCACCGCGTCGCTCATCGGAGACGTCCCGGGCGGCGTCATGCTGGATCAACCGCCTGTTTTTCTGGGCGGCCAAGGCGGACTGGTGGGCCCCTGCCGCCTTGCCTTCGGAACCACCATTGCCGCCGGCTCCATCTACCGCAAGGATGAACTGCGCCCCGACAGGCTGTTGGTGGCGAAACAGGCAAGGGGAGGGAGCATGCCCTTTGTCACCGGCGTCTACCGGGTGGTAAAACGCATATTTGTTAATAATATAAACTATATCGGTAACCTGTTCGCCCTGTTGCAGTGGTACCGCAACGTGCGCGCCCTTTTTATTTCGAAGGAATTCGCCCAGCCCCTGCTTGACGGCCTCATTTTCAATGCAGAGGCGGCTATCCTGGAACGCATCGAACGCCTGGAGGCTTTCTGCGGCAAACTGCCGGCGTCGGCCGACATGTATCGAAAAACCATCGATGACGATCCGACATCGCGGCTTCTGGCTCAAAAAAAAGAGCTTGACGAGCGCTGGCCGGATGTCAAGCTGGTGCTAAAGGAGGCTGTGAACCATGAGGGCGACCCGAGCATCCGGGACCGCTTCCTGGAAACCCTGCTCGTGGCTATGAAAAACGAAGGGAAGGACTACCTCCGGGTGATCACGGCGCTTGAACAGCAGCAAAGGCGAGAGGGCACAAAATGGCTTCAAGGGATCGTCGACCGGACCACGGAGGGGGTGTTGGCACTGCTGCCGTCTCTCGGCTAGAATATCAGATTTAAAGTAGCGGCGAAGCCGCGTTTCTAAACGAATTTTCATGCATAAAGGTAGTTCGTTATCTGCACAGCAAAACCGTAACGAAAATATTAAAGTAATTTATGAGAGAAGATAACATTCGTTTATTTGGTACCGACGGCATCAGAGGCAAAGCCAATGCCTATCCCATGACTCCGGAAACAGCGGTTCGGGCGGGAAGAGCGGCCGTTCATTTTTTCAGGCGCCACGGGCGCACGGATCGTCCTAAAATCGTTGTCGGCAGGGATACGCGCATTTCCGGCCCCATGCTCGCCGCGGCGGTCATGGCCGGTATCTGTTCCATGGGCGGAGAGGCAGTGGATGCAGGGATCATTCCCACCCCCGGTGTCGCCTACCTCGCCGCCAGACTGGATACCGCCGCCGGCATCGTCATATCGGCTTCCCACAACCCCTATCAGGACAACGGCATCAAGCTGTTCAGGGGGGACGGCTACAAGCTGTCGGACGAAGAAGAAGCGGCCTTGGAAGCGCTCATCCTGGACGACGATTTCCAGCGGACAGCCGATGCCGTGTTGAATACCGGGCACATTCAGCCGATGAGCGATGCCGCACGGCAATACAGGCACTTTTTGCAGCAAACCTTTTCGTTGCCGTCCGACTGCAAAATGGTGAAGCTGGTCGTGGATTGTTCCCACGGGGCGGCGTCCGCCATCGCCCCCGCGCTTTTCGAATCCCTCGGGTTTGCCGTCACGGCCCTTTTCAATCACCCTGACGGGACGAACATCAATGCCGGTTGCGGATCTCAGCATCCCGAAAAGATGGCCGAGGTCGTATCAAAGGAAGAAGCCGATCTCGGGTTGGCCTTTGACGGTGACGGCGACCGTCTCATCGCGGTGGACGAAAGGGGGCGCATCCTTTCCGGTGATCAGTTGCTCGCCATATTCGCTATACACCTCAGTGAAAACAACCGCCTCAAAAATGAAACCCTCGTGAGCACGGTCATGAGCAATATCGGATTGGGTATCGCGTTGAAGAAGGGGGGCATCAAACACATCATCTGCGATGTGGGCGACCGCTACGTCGTGAATGCAATGCTGGCAAACAGCGCGGTGCTGGGCGGTGAGAATTCCGGGCACATTATTTTTCACGACTGCCACACAACCGGTGACGGCATGCTGGCGGCCCTGCGTCTGCTGGAGGTAATTCTTTCCACCGGAAAATCTCTGTCAGAACTCGCCGGTGTCATGACGGTGTTTCCGCAGGTGCTTCTGAACGTGCCGGTACAGTCAAAACCAGATCTATATAACATTCCTAAAATAAAAGAAATAATTGATAATATCGAGAAAGAACTGAATAGCAGGGGAAGGGTGCTTGTGCGTTATTCCGGGACCCAGTCACTGTGTCGGGTCATGGTCGAGGCATCGACGGACGAAGGGGCCGACAGGTATGCGCAGCGCATCGCATGCGTCGTACGCGAGGAGCTCGGCTGATGGCGGCTTATTTCTTCCCCATCTTTTTCAAAAGCCACTGATAGATGTTTTCCGAATTGATCCACCACATGATCATGGGCAGCGCCCATGTTGCCAAGGCGATGACCGTCCCCACACCCGGCTTGGGGCGATAAACAGCCCAAGTGATTAAATACAACCCGATGGCGCCCACGATCCGAACAACCCACGCTCCCTGACTGATCATATTGTTTTCCTTCTGCGCTTTTTTTGGTTATCGACCCTTATCATATCTGCCGATGTTTATAAAGATGTTAAGAGCAAGAAGGTGAGAAATTGAGAAGGTAAGAGGGTAAGGGTGCCTAGAATCAGTATCATGGAGAATGAAAAAAGGTAAGAAAATCAGGCTTTCTTACGGTCTGATCTTCTTACCTTCTACTGTTTTTTAAAGCGGCGCAGCCGTTTCCAATAAGAAATTCCCGTGAATTTCTTATTCGCGGTTGCCCATGATCCTGAGAAGCATCAGGAAGAGGTTGATAAAATCAAGGTAAAGTGACAGGGCTCCCAAGATGGCGCCCTTGCGCACGACACCCGCTTCCAGCCCCGAAGGCTGGGTCATGGCCATGGTTTTCAGTTTTTGGGTGTCATAGGCGGTAAGTCCGACAAAGACGAGGACACCTATGTAACTGATTATCAAACTCATACCGGCGCTTCTCACAAACATGTTGACCACCGATGCGATGATGATACCGAACAGTCCCATGGTCAGGAAGCCGCCAATGGAGGTGAGATCGCGTTTGGTCACCATCCCGTATATGCTGCAGGCGACGAAAGTGGCTGCGCACACAAAGAAGGTGGATGCAATCGAAGACTTGGTGTATACCATGAATATAAAGGACAGTGTCACGCCGTTCAGGGCGGCGTAAAGAACGAACAGTGCGGTTGCCGTTGAGGCCTGCATCTTGTTGACACGGGCGCTCAATGTGAAAACAAGTGCCAGTTCGGCGATGATAAGTCCGTAAAATACAAGCGGATTAGTAAAAATTATACGTTGTACGCCTTCGTTGTTGGCTACGTAGAATGCGACAAAGCCGGTCAGTGCCAGGCCGATGGCCATCCAGTTGTAAACACTGCGGATAAAAGCGTTTACCTGTATTTGCGCTTCCGGTTTCGAAAGTGGGACAGAGTGCTGCATTGCTTCCTCCTGTCTGAAATAGGTTGTGAATTGCATGCCGGCCCCGCATGCGGCCTTCGCCTGCATCGCAACTGGGCACTTTTCTTAAAGGCCCTGCATGAAGGGCACCGTCGCGAGGCCGGCCTGCGCTCGCCTGTTAACCTTTAAGATAACACAACCATAACAATATTCAACATGAAACAGGAACAAATTTACCAGGAACTGGTCGCGCTGCTGGAAAAATTCGACATCACGGTTTCGGAACAGAACTTCAAGGCCACCAACACAAAAACCAGGGGCGGCTTCTGCAAGGTTAGAAACGAAAAACGGTTCATCATCGACAAGGATTTGCGACTCAACAGGAAGATAGACCTGATCGTCGATTTTGCCATGACGCTGCCATTGGACGACATTTACGTGGTACCGGTGGTCAGATCGCTGTTAAAGGGGGAGGCCTACAGTTGATGTCAGTCATACGGTTGTATTTATCTAAAAGTTTACATAATATACCTTATCAGACGTTAATATTGTATCCAGATGGGCAAATACCGCAATGACACTGAACAGCTCGACAATGACGGTCTCGGAACTGACCCGTAAGATTAAGAAACTGCTCGAGGAGCGGTTTCCTTTTGTTTGGCTGACCGGCGAGATCTCCAATTTCCGCAAACCGGCATCCGGCCACTTCTACTTCACGGTCAAGGACGCCCAGGCCCAGATCAATGCCGTCATGTTTCGCGGCCAGAACCGGCGGCTTCGATTCGAGCCCGAAGACGGCATGCAAGTCAGCGGTCTCGGACGCATTTCGGTATACGAACCGCGCGGGACCTATCAAATTATCTTCGAGCACCTCGAGCCAGGCGGTGTCGGTGCGCTGCAGGTCGCTTTTGAACAGCTGAAAAAAAAGCTCGACCAGGAGGGATTGTTCGCCGTCGAAAGCAAACAGGCCCTGCCCTTCTTGCCCCGTCACATCAGCCTGGTGACCTCTCCCAGTGGCGCCGTGGTTCACGACATATGCCGCATTGCCATCAGGCGCTTTCCCAATATCCACATCCAGATCGTTGGCTGCAAGGTTCAGGGAGCGGGCGCCGAGGAAGAAATTTCCGCCGCCATCGAACTCCTCAACCGGCAGAACCGCACCGAGTTGATCATTCTCGCTCGCGGCGGCGGCTCCCTTGAAGACCTGCAGGCCTATAACTCGGAGCGCGTCGCCAGGGCTATTTTTGCATCCCGCATACCGGTGATATCCGCCGTTGGCCACGAAACCGACTATACCATTGCCGACTTTGTCGCCGACATGCGTGTACCCACGCCGTCCGCCGCCGCGGAATTGGCGGTCCCTGTCAAAGCGGATCTGAAGCATACGCTGGACGATCTCGACCGGCAGCTGAAACGCGCCTTCCGGCTATGCATTCAAAACGGCCGCACTCGCTTGAAAACAGCACAAAGCAGGTTTAAAGACCCTAAAAGCAGTATTCAGGATTACAGAATCCGCATCGATGACCTTCATTTTCGGTTACAAAACAACCTGCTGCGCCACGTGCAGTCGATGCGTGAACGATGGCAGTGGCGCGCCCAGAACCTGGCGCTTCACAACCCGGCCCGCCAGTGCAATGAACTTAAGAATAAACTTCAAGTATTAACATATAAATTAATGAAAAATATTAACAATAACAGTTCAAGTAATCGGATAAAACTACATGCGGTGGACAATGCCCTGTCGTTGCTGAACCCGACCGCCATTTTGTCGCGGGGGTACAGCATCACCCGCACGTTTCCAGGAAAAACCATTGTCCGTGATGCCGAATCCGTTTCGAAGGGGCAGGAACTGGAAATACTGCTGAACAAGGGGTCGTTGAATGTCCACGTCAAATAAAATGGCGATGGAGATCGTCACAGAACACCGATGACCATCACCATTCTATTTGTATATATACATATTTTCTGCTTTCTTTTAGCGGAAAAATATATTAACTATCCGAAATATATGATTAATTAAAAATTTTCACATACAACCAATTGAGGAAATAGGTATGGTCAAGCTCACTTTTGAAAAAGCGATGGAAAAGCTGGAGACTATCGTGCAGGAGCTCGAATCGGGGGAGCTAACGCTGGAAAAAGCCATGCAACGGTTCGAGGAAGGCACGCAACTGTCGAAATTTTGCTCCGAAAAACTGGATGAAACCGAAAAAAAAATCACCCTGCTGACCGGCAACCGCGACGGCAGTTTGAGCGAGGCGCCCTTCAGCAGTGATGAGGACGAACGCAATGTTTGACCTGGAAACCTACCTTGCCTCAAAACAGAAAATCATAACTAATTGGTTTGACGACTATTTTAGCCAAATATCATCGAGTGGCCGTGTTGCGGAAGCCATGCTTTACGCCGTTGCGGCCGGCGGCAAAAGGGTCCGCCCCGTTCTTTGCCTCGCCGCTGCCGAAGCGCTTGGAGGATCCCAGCACGGCGCCCTGTACGCGGCCTGTGCGCTGGAAATGATCCACACTTATTCTCTGATCCATGACGATCTGCCGGCCATGGACAACGATCGATTGCGTCGCGGGAAACCCACCACCCACATTCGGTATGATGAAGCCACCGCCATTCTCGCCGGGGACGCTCTGTTGACCTTGGCTTTTCAGGTATTGTCCGATCCGCTATATATTGCCGGCGACATGGATGGCGTTCGTAAAAGCCTTGGTATCATCAACACAATCGCCGCGGCTGCCGGCCATGAAGGCATGGTTCAGGGACAAATGCTCGACATGCTTTCGGAAGGCACCGTGCTGGGCATCGAGGATCTGCGGAATCTGCACCAGAAGAAAACCGGAGCGCTTATCGAGGCCTCCGTCGTGACCGGTGCTCTGCTGGGCGACGCCGAAGCTGCAGAAATAAAAGCCCTCAAACAGTACGGAGCCTACCTCGGGCTTGCCTTTCAGGTGGCTGACGATCTGCTGAATATCACCGGCGACCCCCAAAAGATGGGAAAGTCTGTGGGAACCGACGCCGAACGCAACAAGAACACTTACCCGTCGGTTCTCGGCCTGGCCGAATCGCGGCAATTTGCCGTGGAACTCGTAGAAAAGGCCTTGCAAGCAATCGAGGCCTTTGATAAAAAAGCCCACCCCCTGCGGGCTATTGCCCGCTATGTGATCGAACGTAACCGTTGAATTATGAGCTTGCTTGACAAAATCGAATCCCCAGACGACCTGAAAAAGCTGCCTCGCTCCGAGTTGAAAGCCGTTGCAGCCGAAATCAGGAAGATGATCGTCGATGTGGTTTCCAAAAGCGGCGGCCATTTGGCGTCCAGCCTGGGTGCGGTTGAGTTGGCCATCGCCCTGCACACGGTTTTCAACCCTCCCAAAGACAAAATCGTCTGGGACGTGGGACATCAGGCCTATGCCCATAAGATTCTCACCGGCAGGCGCCATTTATTTGACACCATTAGAAAATTAGACGGCCTGTCCGGATTCACGCGTCTCAGCGAAAGTGATTATGATGCCTTTACAACCGGGCACAGCAGCACATCAATTTCCGCGGGGCTGGGGATTGCGACCGCCAAACACCTCAAAAAGGAGAAATCGAAAGTGATTGCCGTCATCGGGGATGGATCCATGACGGCGGGCCTGGCCTACGAGGCGCTCAATCAGACCGGCGATGCTCACAAGGAGAGAGATCTGATCGTCATTTTGAATGACAATGAAATGTCGATTTCCCGCAATGTCGGTGCGCTCTCTTCACTGCTGAGCCGCACCTTTTCCAACAAAAAGCTGCAGGAGCTCCGCAAGGATTTCGGGATCCTGCTGAAATCCTTGCCTAAAATCGGCGACGACATCTATCAACTTGCCAAGCGTTCCGAAGATTCCTTCAAAACCTTTGTCACGCCCGGTATGCTTTTCGAGGCCTTCAACTTCGAGTATTTTGGCCCCATCGACGGCCACAACATCAACCACCTGATCGATATCCTCGAAAACATAAAATTCAGGGACGAGCCGGTGCTGCTTCACGTGACCACCAAAAAAGGCAAAGGGTATCCGCCTGCGGAAAAAAACCCCGTTTATTTTCACGGTTGCGGAAGTTTCGACGTGGAAACGGGGGTTTGCAAACCGTTGCAAAGCAATGCACCCTCTTACACCGAGGTTTTTGGCGAGGCAATGATCAATTTTGCCGAAAAAGACGCCAGGATCGTGGCGGTAACGGCCGCCATGCCAGAGGGAACGGGGTTGACGCACTTCGCCCAACGGTTTCCGCAACGCTTTTTCGACGTGGGCATTGCCGAACCCCATGGGGTCACCTTTGCGGCAGGGCTTGCCTCGGAAGGCTTCAAGCCGGTGGTGGCGATCTACTCTACCTTTCTCCAGCGGGCCTATGATCAGATTCTACACGATGTGTGCCTGGAGTCTCTGAACGTCGTTTTTGCCATCGACCGTGGCGGCATCGTCGGCGAAGACGGGCCCACCCATCACGGCCT
>JAJDNW010000078.1 GCA_022340465.1 Deltaproteobacteria bacterium
TCCCAAGACAGCACTGCTGAAATACTTTTTGATGACACCGACTTACTGTCAACGGCCCAAAATGAAGATACCGCCCACGCATAGAAATCGAGACAGCAGGATTCGGTGTTGGCCTGACGTATTTATGCGCGCGCGCTCCCTGCAGTTTGCCGACTGACGGAATATGAGACGCTGTCGCTTGCATCCTTGGCCCCCGGGCCTCTTGGAACCCACAAGCCTTCGGCTTTAGCCGAAGAAGGTGATTGAATGCTTCAGGTGCGTTTTCGGTAAAGCGGCCGAGCGCCTGAAACGAAGGACGGTGCCCATGAGAGTTCACCAAGATACCGAACAATGGCTGCGCCATTCGACAGGAGACGAGTTTAAATCCTTTTGGCAACAGGCGGAGCGCGGTGGAAAACCGCCGGCAGGGTTCAAAGAGCTGATACAATTTTCAATAAAGAAAAAAATGCCGTTGCCGATGGTATCGACGGATGTCCTGGACCGTGCCGTGCATAGTGCCTTCAGGAAGTTCGCCCGCGGGGAATTTACCATGCCCGATCTGGTGATGCATGCCGAAAATATCGGAGATGCCAGGGCCGTGCTCGTCAAGCACGACAGCGGAATGAAAGCGTTGAGAAAGGGAAAATTTTTGGTGGCCACCATCGAAGGCGAGTGCCATCGGCACGGTAAAGATATCGTCACCAGCCTGCTGCGCGGCATTGGTTTTCAAGCGATAGATTTAGGCTCAGGAGTGGCTGTGGATGGCATCGTGAATGCGGTTAAATGGCACAAACCCGACTATCTGGGTATTTCCGCATCTGTTTTGTCCACCATTCCGACCATCGAAAAAATGAGAAACCGCCTTAAAAAAGCGGGGTGTCTCAAAAAAACAAAACTTTTTATCGGTGGTTACGCAGCCATGGATGAATCTTCAAAATCCATCGGTGCGGAACGCTACTGCAAAAATATCTCGCAAACGATCGGTCTGCTGAGCGCACTGGCGGCAGGTTCCGGTGGCGGCCGGCCTGAACGCCCGTCATCTTAGGTCCAGCGCCGTTGAACGCCGCAGCACCCGCCTTATGGCCCTTGCCCCGACCCCCTTTTTCAGACCCGGCCGGTGCCTTTCCCGGATGAAAACACGATGTCGCCGTCGAAAATGGTTAAAAAGATGCCTGTATCCAGGATGTCTTCGGAGGCGACACGGTAGATATCCTGGTCCAATACCACGATGTCGGCGCATTTGCCGCAGGATAGGCTGCCCAGATAGTGGTGTGCTCCGCTGGCGATCGCCGGCGTGAGCGTGTACGCACGGATCGCCTGGTCGACCATTACCCGCTGGTTCGGATACCAGCCGCCCGCGGGTGATCCGTCCGCCCGCTGTCGTGTGACGGCGGCATGGATCCCCGCCAGGGGATTCGGATCCGCAACCGGGCAATCCGAGCTGAACATGAGTTGAACCCCGGCATCGAGCATATTGCGAAAGGCGTATGCATGCCGGCCTTTTTCGCCCACGCACTGATCGATCATGTTGATGTCCAGGATCAGATTGTGGGGTTGCACACACCCGGCAATTTGCAGATCGGCTAATGTTTTCAGGTCCGTTCGGCGGCTCATCTGAAGATGTTCGACACGATGGGGAATATTCGCATTCCAGATCTTATTGCCGCCGGTGGATTGCTTTTTCCGCTTTGCAAGCCTTTCGAACATGCGGGCCAATTCCCGGTTGGTGCGGTCTCCGACGGCGTGGATCATGACTGCCAGGCCGGCGTCGTCGGCCTGGGCCACCGCCGGTTCCAGGGCGTCGATGGGTGTCAGCGGCATACCCGAGCCAGCGTCGACGTAGGGGGCGATCATCCAGGCCGTGCGGGCGCCCATGCCCCCGTCAGCAAAATATTTGAGGTGGCCCAGGCGCAGGCGGTTGTTGCCAAAACCCGTTCTCAAGCCGAGGCCCACCGCTTCATCGATGCGCTCTCCGGGAAGCGTGACCCAGGCTCGCAGGCGCAGCCGTTCGCTTTCATCCAGTTTTAACCAGGCGCGGAGTGCGTCGGCACCCTCCGCGCCGCCCATCAGGCGCACGTCGTGCAGGCCGGTCACCCCCAGGGAGTGGAGTTCCTGCATGCCTTCCTGCATGGCCTGCAGCATCGCTTCTTCGGTCATGGGGGGGATGGATTCCTTGACGAGATTGATCGCGAGCTCACGCAGGATACCCGAGGGTTCGCCGTGGGTATCCCTCTGGATCAGGCCTTCCGGAGGATCGGGGGTCTCCCTGCCGACACCGGCCAGGTCCAGGGCCCTCGTGTTGGCCACTGCCAGGTGCAGGTCGCAGCGCCAGATAATCACGGGATGATCCGGTGCGGCTTTGTCCAGATCCCTGCGTGTCGGTATTCTGTTTTCGGGCCAGTCGGACTCGTTGAAACCCTGACCCACGATCCATTCGCCGGGCTTTTTGTCGCTTGCGGCTGCATGGATGCGGTCCAGGCACACGGCAAGGGAGGCGACATCCGCCAGGTACAGCTGTTTCCGTATCCGCGCCCATTCATAAAAGTGAAAATGGGCGTCGAGCATGCCGGGAAGGCCCAGACGCCCATCCAGATCGATCTTTTGGGTCGAGGCCCCGGCCATGGCGCCGATGGTGTCGTCGTCACCGACGGCCAGAATTTGCCCATGATAAATGGCGACGGCCTGGGCTTCAGGCAGGCGGGCATCCATGGTGTGAAATTTTCCGTTCAGTAAAATCAGTTCGGGTGAGACGGGCGGTGGGGTCATATCAGGTATCCTTCCTGAAACGGGTCCTGTGGCTCGACGATGAATTCGTGCACACCGGTTATGTGGGCACTGCCCCTTATTTCGGCAACGATCGCCGGGGTGCCTCCTATGGTGAGCTCCTTGACGATCCGGCCCTTGAACGTCGTTCCCAGGGGGCTCGTATTGGTAAAGGTGTCCTCGAGACCTATTTTCCCCTGATGATGGAGCAGGGTTATTTTGGCGGTCGTACCCGTGCCGCACGGAGAGCGGTCCATGTGCCGTTCTCCGTAAACCACCAAACTTCTACCCATCAGCCGCCCATCGGAGGAGGGATCGTAGATCTCGGCCACATCGACAGTGGTGACCTCCGGTCGTGCCGGATGGCGGACCACCAGCTGTTCGTTGGCGGCGTCGATGAGTTGCATCCCCAATGCCGTCAGCCGGGACGCGTTGGCAGGGTCGAGGCTCAGTCCCAACTGTTCGGTTGAAACCATGACGAAAAAACCGCCGACGCATACCGTGGCTACCGTCAGCGGACCGTAGCCCTGCAGTTCCAGCCTGGCCCGATCTTCATGCACAAAAGAGGGCACCATGCCGATGGCAACCGATTCAACACGGCCGTTTTTAATGAAGGCCCGGGTCTCCATGACACCGGAGGGCGTATCCACAACGACCGGCATTTCATCGCCTTCGACGGGAATGAAGCCCGCTTCTATCAGTGTCATGACGGCGCCCATGGTGCCGTGACCGCACAGGTAGGGGTAGCGGCGCGGGTCCATGTAGATGAGGCCGAAATGAGCCCCTGCGGTGACCGGCTCCGTCAGACAGGCCGCGAACATACCCCGATGCCCACGGGGTTCCCAGGTGAGCTGCCGGCGGACGTTGTCGTGATGCGCCATGAAGTACTGCCGTTTTTCACGCATGGTCTTTCCCGGGACGGCGCCTATCCCGCCGACGATCAGGCGCGTGGGTTCCCCCGCCGTGTGGGAGTCGATGGTGGTGATGCGTGCAGGATGGCTGCTTTTCAACGATGTGACGAGATGTTTGAAGTCCATGCATCATACCTATTGCGCCGGAATCTGTTTGTAAAGCGAAAATCCGCTCGCAGCCTGCCGAACGGATTTGACAGACCCGGTCTCGGTAATGTAGATTCCACCATCCCGTCCCGACTCACGGGACCCTCCGGCGCGACGTTGTACAGCTACAGGTGTAGAAATGGAAAATGCCCGCACACACGACGAGAGGTTGAATCGCATCCTGACGGCGGTGGCTCTTGAAAGGCCGGACCGTGTGCCCGTGGTCCTTGAATATTCGGGGTTTGCGGCCCAGGTAACCGGCACCCAAATGGCCGAATTTCTTCGATTCCCCGCGGTCAATATAGAAACCATGATCCGGGCATTTGAAATGATCGGGGAAGGCGATGCCGTCAATTATGGATCGTTCTGGCCCTACAACCTTTGCTATGACTATTTTTCCAAGGTCGGCGTGCCGGGGGTCGACCTGCCCGAGGACGACATGTGGCAGGTCGTGGAAACCGAACTGATGACGCGCGACGACTACGACCTTCTGTTGGATCTGGGATGGCCGGATTATTTCAAGAAATTCATGCACGAACGGATTCTTAACGACGTACCCGATGAATACCTGCCGCCTTTCCGAAAATCGATGGACGTCAAAGCGCTCTGGATGGAAAGGGGGGTTCCTGTGTTGACCGGCGGCGATGTGACCACCCCATTAGAACTGCTGTGCGGGTCGCGTTCCCTGACGGAATTCTGTATGGATTTGATAGAAATACCGGATAAGGTCGCCGCCGCCATGGATGCTATCGTGCCCCACCTGGCTTCCAACGCTATCCGGCGTGCCCGCCGCCACGGTTACCCGCTGGTCTGGGTGGGCGGCTGGCGCACGGCGCCCTGTATGCTGTCCCCCGATATGTGGCGGCGGTTTGTCTGGCCCTATTTCAGCCGGCTGGTCCGCGAGGTGGTCGACGCCGGCCTGATAGCCCTGCTCCACCTGGATTCGGACTGGACCCGCGAGCTTAAGCGCTTCCGCGAACTGCCGAAAGGGCGGTGCATCATGGCCCTGGACGGCGAAACCGACATCTTCAAGGCCAGGGACGTACTGGCGGGCCACATGTGCATCATGGGAGACGTTCCGGCCGCCATGCTTTATCTGGACGCCCCGGACACGGTCTACGACTACTGCCGCCGATTGGTGGAAGAGCTGGGTCCGGAAGGGTTCATCCTGCAGTCGGGCTGCGACATTCCGGCCAACGCCAGGCTCGAAAATGTCAAAGCCATGGTTCAAGCGGCGTTGGATTCCGGCACCCATGCCTTTTAGCCCGCTCCATTCTTGAAAAATAAGCCTCTTCCCGGGGGACGCGCCCTTTTGCATCCACCCCGGCCTGAAAACTGTGTTTGAAGGGTTACCTATAAGGATCCGAGGAATGAGCGGATAGCTGATAGCTCATGGCATGCTATCAGCCATGACCTGTGCGCTTAGGATTCCCTGGACCCTATTCAAATGCACAGATTGATCGCCTCTTGTCACTCATTAATACGGAAAAAAAGGTCCTTTAACCCGGCAATCTCTTTTTTAAAGATCGCCGTCAACGCCGCCTCCCGGTCCGCGGATGGCCGAATTTTGTCCGTCTGGGGTGACAATTTTTGTCACCTCGGGCGATGAAGCTGCCGGGCATCGAGAAGGAAATCGATTGCAACCCTATGTAATAAGACACAATATGTTGATTTTCAGTATAATGGCCCGGTTGTTGCTATATTTCATGACGAACGTTTTGTATCTTGAAATGTACCACAACAAGGGGGGGATCACATGCGAAAA